>JBGMRO010000239.1:0-6243 GCA_048061555.1 Thiohalomonadales bacterium
GATATTGGATAACGGGACCGGCAGCGAGGCCATTTAAAGTAACAAAGTAGAACTAGTATTGCGTCTCAAACTAATGGCTTATTTATATCAACACATATTAAACGCGGTGGTAAAAATAGGCTCCTAATGTAAAGGCGACGTGTGGCGGTAATCTTGATGATTCAACGGTTTCTGAACTTTATGACGCCTTATTAGGGAAATATTGTGCAAGCCATTCTTGATTGGGTCGGTAGCCATGCGGCGTATGCCGGTCCCATTATTTTTTTCATTTCCTTTCTAGAATCTTTGGCCTTGGTCGGTATTATTGTGCCAGGTATGTTGTTTATGCTTGGCATTGGTACGCTTGTTGGCATCGGGGTATTACCGTTTTGGTCTACCATAGTGTGGGCGACCCTGGGCGCGGTAGCCGGTGATGCAATCAGTTATTGGCTAGGTCGCCATTATCAGCAGCGGTTACAACACGTTTGGCCATTGAGCCGATACCCTGGCTTAATAGTGAGAGGGGAACAGTTTTTTCACAAGCATGGTGAGCTTAGTATCCTTATTGGACGTTTTGTAGGACCGCTACGCGCGATAGTTCCTGCTATCGCCGGCATGATGGAAATGTCGCCGCGCCGGTTTTTTCTCATGAATGTTGTCTCTGCTATCGCCTGGGCGCCGGTGGTGGTCATTCCAGGTGCGGTATTTGGTGCAGCAACCCAGCTCGCTAGTGAGGTAGCCTTGCGTTTATTACTGCTTGTAGCCGCTTTATTGCTAGGTTTGTGGTTTTTTAGTTGGTGTTATCATCGATTGCTGCGTCTTTGTGCTCAATTTGTAAACACACGATGGCGCATACCCAATCGATTTACTTATATTTTTGGTTATATATCTTTGATATTACTGTTTATTATTATTCCGGTCACTTTTCTTACAGAAAAATCAGCAGAAATCTCGCGTACTTTTAGTCAGAATCAATGGTGGCAAGATCAATGGCAGTCGCTATATCGAAATAATTCTCAATACAATATTCAATTTTATGGCGATTTATCTGTGTTACGTGATATGCCGTTGGCTGGAGGATGGTATCAACCCGAAGCGCTGCAGATCGGTAATGTTTTAAAATGGTTGGTGCCCAATAGTTTGCTGCAAGACTTGCCGTTGTATTTACCCGATTCAAAAGGTACCCAACAAACCTGGTCGGTTGCGAACCGGTATGAGGGTTCGTTGCATGAGCCTAATCATTCTAATGCTGCTACCACTAGCCTTATGAATAGTATTTTATTGATATCTATAAAAATTGATGAAGCGGATTGCATAGGTTTTGGACAAATATCAAGAATACGCTATCGACCATGGTTTCTAGGTTTGGGTCTAAGCGAGAATCGCTTAGAAACGAAAATAGACCCATCTATAGTTGCGACGTTAGGGTCGGTCGACGGAATAGAAGTCGCAATTAAAAATCTCAACAACGCCGAAGTTTTGCTAGTACGAACGACAGAGACACTCCATTGCGAAACAAAAAATTATTAAGCTGGGTCGTTTTCCTGATTTTACCTATTGCGGTCATTGGTATGGTCATGACGGTCAATGGGGGTGATTTTTCGCATTCCCGTCAACACGCTATGACCGACAATATAGTGACTACTCGATTTTCTATGCATCGTATACGACTTGGCGGCAGTGGTTTGTCGTTGAGCTCGCCAGAGGATTTTAAACGACTTATCCTTTCTGTGGAAAAACCGAGTATGCTCCCTTCCGCATCGTTAGGCCCTGAATCTGATGTTGTTTCTTCGGAAATTTTTCAATATGAAAAAAATGGCGTCGAAATTAAAATCGAATATTTAGTCTATGCCAATGATGCAAATATTACCCTACAAGACCTTCGTTCACACTATGGTGCTGATCTTAAACGACTTAGTCAGGAGATTGCGGTAACCTATAGTGTCGAAGACATACAACGCTCCGGTATTGACGGATTTATCGTCGAGGCACAGTATCCAGTGCAACACCTTGATAAACAATTGAGATTTGATGTGCTGACCTTCGTAAAATTGAATCAATTATGGCGTGTCACGGCTAAATATAAGGATTGTGACCAAAAAGGTCAGGTACTTTTGCGATGGATGCTGGAGTCGATCCAAATATTGGCGTAAAATTCCATTCAACCTAGAATAATCAGTTGGGCACTAAGCGTGGACTTCTGTAATACCCCAGAGAGGTATACCCTCTAACTGATGTGCTGGGTTCCAGCAATTTGAGTTAAGGAAGGGATAGCAGTGACAAGTCGGTTTTTTTCAATTTTTATGGTTATGGGTTGCAGTTTAATATTCTCGTTCGACAGCGATGCAGAACTCATTTTTTCTGCGCCGCCGAGGGAGACTATGCAAGCGGGCGCTGAACTCTATGGGCCGTTAGCTGAACATTTATCGGAACTCATTGGCGAACAAGTATCCTATAAATATCCGAAAAATTGGTTACAGTATCAACGCGAATTGCGTAAAGGTGTCTATGATATTGTATTCGACGGACCGCAATTTATATCTTGGCGCATGGCGAATTTGAATCATCAGGTGCTCGTAAAACTACCTGGCAGTTTGCAGTTTGTCATTATTATTCTTACCGCAGACCCTGACGTGATAGCGGTGAATGACTTGATTGGTAAGAAAATCTGTGTGATTCCTCCGCCTGATTTAGCGACTTTGACTGCGATTGATCTTTTTCAAAATCCGGTGCGTCAGCCCGTAATATGGGACGTGGAGGGTGGATACCGGGAGGTATTTGATGCATTCAATCGAGGTGATTGCAGAGCCGCAGTTTTAAAAACGACTTTTTATAACAAGGTTTTGTCTGCTAACGAGCGTGCCGACAAAAAAATACTCTATAAGAGTAAACCCTTGCCGAACCAGGCAATCTCCGTTAGTCAAAAAATCAAAAAAAGTGATCGCATTAAAATCATTAGATCCATGACCTTAGGCAAAGGTAAGGCCGCCTCAGATCCAATCGCCAAACGCTTTGGTGGCGAAAAAGGTCGCCCCTTTATTGCCGCAAATAAAGAAGAATATCGCCGCTACACCAATTTATTAGAGGGCGTAGTCTTCGGCTGGTGATGGCTCATGAATTACGAATTACGAGTCACGATTTATGAATTTACCGGATAAAAAGAAGCCAGCCGTCTACAGTGCGGCAGATTTATTTATGGTGACGCATGCGGCAAATGTCTTGAATAATCATGGTATTGAGACACTGATTGAAAATAATTTTCTTGCGGGCGCGGTGGGTGAATTACCGGTGTTTGAGTGTTGGCCTCGTCTATTTGTGGTCGTCGATTCGAACTACAAAAAGGCATTGGCGATTATTACTACACAGATATTAGCGCAAAAGCCATCGCCGAACTGGCTTTGTTCGCATTGTAGTGAAGACAATGAAGGCACGTTTGAGCTGTGCTGGTCTTGCGGGTTGGATAAATAATATTTCAACCTAGCACATTAGTTAAGCGCAAAAAAGACAGGCAAAGCTTCCAGATCCTGCATACGCCCCCTACCTACCATCCCTGTAGGCAAGATACACCTTATTGGGCTTAGCGCCGTGAATGCCTACAACGGCAGGAGATAGTAACCATTAGGTTTTCCATGTTTATGGATAGCTTAAATGAACTTGCGTGACTCAACTGATGGTTTAGCTTCAATTACTTATTCATGGCCATTTTCTGCATAATACCCTGAATCTTGCTCAAACGAGTGGCCGGATCATTCATTTCGAGTAATTGCTGTTTTTTATATAAGCTGAAAGGCAACAATTCGGTTAAACGACTGCTGACCCAACTGGCACATGCATAGCGCTTTGGCATCTTTGTATAAGGTTGGCCCAATTGATCCAGCAGTTTCTGTAATAATTGTACCGCCGCAGTGTGAGTTTGCTCAATTTGACAACTGGCTTCATTTTCCAACAGGCTGATGGTTGCGATCTTGAGCTGATTTGATTTTACCTCTGAGCTTTCAATCATAAAACGTTGTCTTCCGGTCGCGGTAATACCGAGTAGACCATCTGACTGGGTATTGAAATAGGTGATTTCACAAAGTGTTCCGGTGGCATGTACCACCGCGGCACCGCCCGTCTCGGAGCCTTCTTTAATTAGACAAATTCCAAATCCTGACTCAGTCTTCATGCAATTACTTACCATATCGAGGTAACGAGGTTCAAATATTTTTAACGGTAGTCTGCCCTCTGGGAATAAGACGGTATTGAGCGGAAATATTGGGATGATCATTTTACTCATTGTCTTCACCCCAGCGAGGTAATAATTGGTGAGAGATTGCTAGGTGATCAAGGATTCTTGCCACCATAAACGTAATAAGATCTTCAATTTGTTCCGGTTTATAGTAAAAACCTGGACTCGCTGGCATGATGGTGGCCCCCGCTTGGTGAAGATTAAGCATGTTTTGTAAATGAATACCCGATAATGGTGTCTCTCTAGTCACCAATATTAGCCGCTTTTTCTCCTTCAGGATGACATCTGCAGCACGCTCAATTAAATTGTCACTCAGGCCAGCAGAAATTGCCGCTAGGGTCGCTGAGGTGCAAGGGCATATAACCATAGCACGCGGGACATTGCTGCCACTAGCGATAGACGCGGTCCATTGTTCCTTGCTGTATACCTGTAGCAGTGCAGGGTTTGTTTGAAATAGGTCACTAAAATAGGCCTGAATCTTGTCAGTATGACTGGGTATGTCCCATTCAGTTTCAATTTTGGCGACGACATGGGCCGCTGATGAAATCATGAAATGGACCTTGCACCCAGATTTTAGTACCTGTTCAAGCAGTCGTACCCCATATTGAATTCCCGACGCGCCAGTGATAGCGATTGTAATAGATTCTTTGCTCGTATTGTATGACATCATTTAAAAAAGGCCGAATCTTGCATGTCTTTTTTGCGCTCAACTGATTATTCTAGGTTCAACTGATAAATTTAGGTTTATTTTGCAGATAACGCATTGATCAATTTTTTGTGGATTCCGCCAAAACCTCCGTTGCTCATAATGAGAATATGATCGCCAGGCCTGCTTATTTCGACTAAGACGTCCACAATTTGTTCAATTGTCACATAACTATTTGCGTGACTGTCGATAGATTCTAACATCGCAGAGAAGTCCCAATTCAGGTCACTCGGTTGGAATAACAATACCTGATCCGCAGTGTTCAGCGATTGGCCTAGGGTATGTTGGTGAACGCCCATCTTCATTGTATTCGAACGTGGTTCCAAAACTGCTAGTATGCGCGCAGTACCAATTTTTTTCCGTAATCCATCTAAGGTGGTGGTGATTGCGGTGGGGTGATGGGCGAAATCGTCATAAACCGTAATATCATTTACCTGCCCAATAACCTCCATACGACGTTTTACATTCTTAAATTGGGCCAGGGCCTCGGCGGCCACTTTAACGGGCACACCGGCGTGTCTGGCGGCGGCGATTGCTGCAGAGGCGTTACTCACATTGTGACGTCCCATTAACGACCATTCGATGTTAGCCTGCACGATAGGGTTTTTGTCTTGTTTTTTGGAGGGGGGGTAAAGACTGAAATGATTAGTGCGTTCGTTGTAGTCGGCCACTAACCAATTTTCGTTTTTTGATTCTTGCAAAGATATGGTTTCACAAGGGGTCCAACAGCCCATATCGATGACTGACTGAATATTTTTATCGTCTTGCGGGTAAACAATCAGGCCTTCACCCGGTACAGTACGAATGAGGTGGTGTACTTGTCTTTTAATCGCATCTAGGTCGTCAAAAATATCTGCATGATCAAATTCTAGATTATTCAATACCAAGGTACGCGGATGATAGTGGACAAATTTAGAGCGTTTGTCAAAAAATGCGGTATCATATTCATCGGCTTCGACCACAAAAAAAGGTTCTTTTCCACGTCGTGCCGAGACGCCAAAATTCTCCGGTATACCGCCAATCAAGAATCCGGGTGCCAGTCCGGCATATTCTAATATCCAAGCCAGCATGCTTGCAGTGCTAGTCTTACCATGGGTGCCTGCGACACCTAAGACCCAACGGCCTTGCAGGATGTGGTCGGCTAAAAAAGCCGGGCCAGAGGTATACCGTAGGCCATTATTTAAAACATATTCTACCGTCGGGTTACCGCGCGAAAGGGCATTGCCAATAACCACCCAATCTGGAGTTTGTTTAAATTGTTCGAGATCATCCAGAGCCATGAGGCGGCTGCCTGCTTGTTCTAATTGAGTGCTCATGCGAGGGTAGGCAT
>JBGMRO010000240.1:0-6223 GCA_048061555.1 Thiohalomonadales bacterium
GGTAGGGCAACGCAGGAGCAGTTGCCGAGTAGATTTAACTGATGAATTTAGGTTAAACCTTTGCCCTCCGCTTTTAACAAAATTCAGTCGCCAGTGGTAGACGGCTACTGTGTGACCATCAGCGAGATGACTTGGCGTTACTACTCGAATTACGGATAGCGCCCACTATATCTCCAACACTCAATACCGACGACACCCCCGCGACACTTTTACCCGCTTGCCAAAATTCTTTTTTCACACTAGTATTTTTAATAGCAAGTTTTAGGCTGCGTAAGGAACGCAACATATAAAACGCACGGTAGATATATCGAGTCGTTTTCCATTGAAACAATCTGCGTGATATAGGCCCCACCTTTAATCCCAAGCGCTTAATATAGGGGGTTAATATTACGGAGACCGGAACACCACTTATGCATTCGGTGGTGACTATATCCGTGGCACTTGCATCGACTAATGCCTGTTTATATGTTTCAGGGACACTGCATTCACTCGTCGCTATAAATCGAGTGCCCATCTGAACACCGCTATACCCCACTGCCATCATTTCAGCATAAGCCGTGCTATTTGCAATACCCCCTGCACAAATAATCGGCTTGCCTAAATCTTGCAATTCGGCATACAAATTGTGCGCGGTTAATCCACCGAGATGCCCACCGGCTTGATTATTCACTGCGATCAAACCATCTACACCGCAATCTATACCCTTTAATGCCCATTTTCGTTCAGTAACATCATGGTAAACAATCCCCTCGGCGGCATGCACCATATCGACTACCCAATCGGGTTTCCCCATAGAAGTCACGAAAAATCGAATGCCCTGCTGGAGCGCCTGCTCGACCCACTGTTGCATTTTTTGATGATATCGACGTGAATTTTTTTCAATGAGTACGTTCAAGCCAATGGGTTTTTTAGTGAGACTTCGAATGTATCGCAGCCCTACTTCAAAGTCATAACCATGCACATAACTTAAGGCTATCGGTTGCACGATCCCTAACGCCCCGGCCTCGGACACCGCCGCGACCAATTCCGGATTACTGCAAGGGTACATCGGTCCACATATTAAGGGTACTTCGATTCCGGCGGACTGCGTGAAGAGGTTACAACTCGATGAACTCATGCTAATTGGCCACTTGTGGCATCGGGCCCAAACGCCAAGTCACGGTGACTCTCGCGACCTCGATATGATCCTGATCCTTAATCGAGGCAAGCACGGTAAAGTCCATCTCATCTAGCACATGGGGGATCTGACAACTGGATTCTGCCATCAATTTGCCACGCGCTTTTTTAATAAATTCAATAGACAAATTAATTGGGATACCACGAATATTTTGTGGTAAGCCACTTAGCATCGCCAAGGCACTGGTATATTCGCCCAAATTCGCAAGTGCTAAGGCATGAATGGAATTTAGATGATTACGAATTTTTTTCTTATCCTGCAAGGCTATTTGCGCATAACCCGGTCTCAGTTCGACAACTGTAGCCCCAATCGAACCTGAATACCGATTGATTCGCCCCATTATTCGACTAAATAGCCAGGCACCACCTGGCCAGGGTTGTAATCTAGTCCAAAGTGATTGCATTTTTTGCACAGGATTTTGCTTCATAGTACTCATCGGTTTATTATTCATTTAACTATAATTAATACAAACTATCCTTTAACCTAGGTTAAATCAATCGATTAAAAACCTGAACAAATGAGGTCAAATATGAGTTGGTGGGGAAAATTACTGGGCGGTTCTTTCGGGTTCATGATCGGCGGCCCCTTAGGCGCGTTAATCGGTGCTGCATTCGGACATAATTTTGACCGCGGACTAGACTCAATGGCCGCTGGCCTTGGCACAATCAATAGAGGCGACCCAGAAAGAGTACAGCTCGCCTTTTTTACCGCCACATTCGCCACCATGGGTCATATCGCTAAAGCCGATGGTCGAGTATCTGAGGCCGAAATTAAAATGGCCCAGCATATCATGACACAACTAAACCTATCTGCCGACAAACAGGCATTAGCGATTGGACTATTTGATCAAGGGAAACAAGACGATTTTAATCTAGATGATACGCTAGAACAGTTCAAACAGGAATGTCTTCGACGCAGCAATTTAATTCAGATGTTCATCGAAATTCAGATTGCTACGTCGCTTGCGGACGGTGTTATACATGCCGAAGAACGCAATATTTTATATCATATCGGTGACCGCTTAGGTTTTGGCTCCGAGATAATGCGACAACTGATTGATATGGTGGTCGCACAAACACAATATGCTGGCGCAAGAAGCGGCACTCGACAAGCGCAAGGACCAAGCCTCGACGAGGCATATTCAGTATTGGGGGTAGAGCGCTCGGTCGCAGACAGCGATATCAAAAAGGCATACAGACGCCTCATGAACCAACATCACCCTGATAAACTGGTATCTAAAGGTCTACCCGAAGAAATGATGCAATTGGCGACAGAAAAAACCACTGAAATTAAACTGGCGTACGAACAAATAAAGAAAACGCGAGGCATGTAATTAGTGCCCATCCATGGCTAAAGCTGCTCTTATGCGTCCTTGCACCCGCAGCATAAGGCCGTCCATGGCTCTTATGCGTCCTTGCACCCGCAGCATAAGGCCGTCCATGGCCAAAAATTGGCATAACGATGAGCTTGGAGAAATAGACAGTTTATGGATGGGCACTAACTATATCGAGATCAAACCGCAGATTAGAAAAACCCAACTTGCGCACCCGTCTACAAAAAAAGGGTAATTACGGGGCGCATGTTCGGCTTTGTCTTAACGTAAAGTCTTAACGTAAAGTCTTAACGTAAAGTCTCAACGTAAAGTCTCAACACACAGTACCTACTGAATAGGCTATTTAATTTTAATACTTGGCCATTTACCCTTGACCTTAGAGACTGTCATTGAGGCGTCACCAATGGTGTGTAAGTTAATAACGATCTCGCGATAGACTGCGCCTTCAAATTTCCATTCGCTAGCGGCACGGACCACACAATCTAAGCGTACCTTGCCACATTGCAAATTATCATCGATCGGCCCTTTCATAGCCTTTTGTACAGCGGTCTTAATCGATTTTAATTGTCCGTTATTTAATTTATACCCGCCTAAAATTTGTGGTGAATTCAAGTTTACCGTTGCAGCAAATACCTGACTATTGACGAGTGTAAATAATATTATAAGTAAAAACCCTATGGCGCTTTGTGGTTTAAACATCCTCCCTCCCCCTATTTTTTTAATTAATGTAGTGAAAAATGTTCCATTGCTGGGCAATAATTATCACGCATATGCTGTGTAGTCAATTGCACGAAGCAGTATATACGATTACTCTGACCTACCCTAGTCGATCCTACACAAAAGCTAAAGAGTTTGCGCTTCTTACTAATGAGCAATTAAACATAGACATTACCCCTTTAACGGTTATTTTCAGAGTATTTTTCAACCATATTGTACGATAATTGACTCGCATTGCACTTTAGATTATTTGTTGTGCCCACTAATATCAGCATGTAAGGATTTAGACTTTTCGAAGGCCTCCATTTGCGCTGGGCTCGCCTTTTTTTGAAATTTATGCTTCCATTGTTGAAATGGCATACCATATACGACCTCTCGCGCACTTTCATAGTCCATATCGATCCCTTTCGCCTCAGCCGCGCTCAGGTACCATTTCGAAAGACAATTACGACAAAAGCCAGAAAGATTCATTAAATCTATATTTTGCACATCACTGCGTTGTTGTAAATGGTGAATCAAGCCGCGAAAAGCAGCGGCTTCTAACTCTAAACGTGTCTGTTCATCCATCAATAACTCCCAAAAATTCGACGAATCTGGGGCAGTGTCACGCACCAGAAAAATATGATCGATTGACTTTTCATAAAAAAAAAGGCCCCTCTGAGCAAGATCAGAAGGGCCTTTGACTGAGCGGAGCTACAAAACCTGCGACTAAATCGCAACTCCGGAAGCTCCACACATACAGTCATTAGACATGTGATCACCTCCCTAGTGCAGGGAAAAATATTGGATATGTATACACCCCTGGCCTGCATACAAATCTGTGCGGCTTAGAAAGTATGTAATACAAACCAGCAAGCACACCCTAACTTATAATGTAGCACGTATGAGCTGAGGTTTCGAAACTTTTGATGATATACGCCATGCTCTAATATGGGTCAATACACTGACGAATTGCTAGGTCTACCGCTGACAGCCTACTTTGCTCTTGCGAAAGAGGGTTCGTCTGTCCAAATTTTGGGTTGATCCGCCCCCTGAGCCAGTACCTCTTGCCCTACTTCACTTCGTAAATCGGACATGGGTACCATTGTGCATTTTGGGCACTTTAGTCGTCGAAGGGTACTTAATAAGATTGCGGGCTTGCCTATATAGCCGCATGCGCTGCATACTTTATGTCTCTGTGCCATATTGAATTCCCAAATATAAAAAGTTATCTTAATCAGCCTTTCGTATGTAGGCTTTATCCGTATAATTAATTGTAATGTCAGTATAATACTACATATTAAATATTCGTCTAGCCGTATTGATAGATTTATTAAAATTTTCTTAAAATGGTTGGTACTCATACATACTTCACGCCCCCACAAAACCCATTCAATGCGCTTATCTTTGGGTGGGGTTATCCGTGTACAATTTCCAATATTTGAGAATAATGGCAAAAACTTACAGCAGTTCAGGAGATCTTACATTTTTCAGTTTGATGCATTGCTTCGCGGCCGGCGAGTAAATCCCCGACAGCCTGCCAATCATCGGCTAGCTCTTGATTAATTTTGCGGTATTCGTCTACCAACCATTGTTTTAGTGGCTCTGGTGTAACTAACGCGGAGGCTAAACCATTGTTAAACTGTTGTACAACAAAGCCCTGTGACTCATGCAATACGTCGGCTTGCCATTGGTTGGCTACGTCTGCTACCCATGCCTGAAAATTAATATCATCGACGTCGATATTGTCGATTTCTATGGTAACTCTGTGTTTCATACTAAATATACTCCGTCGATTCTTGAACTTGCATCAGCTCAATTATTTATCGGCGTAGCATTAAATTTCTTTAATTATTCACGATTAGTTCTCAAATTTTCTATTTCCCGAGGTTTTTAACCATGTCGTTAGTAAAAATTTCTATTAATGAGAAACAAACTAATAATTTACCCCAACGTTACAAAAATACAGCATTTTGACCGAGCCAAAGAAGTGGTGTAGTGACCTTGATTTGAGACCGTCGGCGACATGGATGTCGCCGTTTAGCGTACAGGGATGTATTTACAGCGGGTCTCAAATCAAGGTCACTACACCGCTTCCCATCAATAACGCACACTTTATAACGAAAATAAACCTGTTTATGGATCTCACCAATATTGAATTCCAGAAGGAATCATTTAATGACAGTTTTACACGGTATATGTAGAGTATTTCTCATTTATCGCTCATAGTTTATGCAACAGCAAGGTTTAGCTGGTCGTATTAGGTAAAACTCTGCCATGATTATGAATTAAGCTAAACTGCAAATAACGAAGGGTCAGGGGGATATGACTATTCTAAGAAATACTAATTAAAGAAACCGCACACAGGACCGCCCCTATCAGATAATACACCGGTAATTTCGGGACTATTTTGCATTCTTGTCAAGATCTCACCATACAACAACTCTGGGATATCCCGAGAAAACGAAATACTGACAAAGCCACTCTCGTCTATGGCATAGGTCGCGAATTCGCTACTGCGGTCGTAATCGAACAATATATTCGCCACGGCGAAATCTGCACGTGAGTTTACATCTTCCGCTAATGCAAAGTTTGCATTGAAAATCAACAGTATAATAATCAACCCAAACCGTTTTTTCATGGCTCTTAATACTCTAGACAATAATGGAGATTCCCTCTCGGTATCTTGAAACGAAAACGCCCTTAATTACGTCACCACAAATCTACACAACTATATCGTAATCGCTTGTTATGCAATAATTTAATCTATGCGAAGGCCGGTCAATGTCGGATGGGTAAGACCCGCCGAAATAAAACAATGTCCTGAAATTATAGTGTGAAATACGACAATCTCCTGGAAAATTACAAAAATTTAACTATTACTGAACGGCATTTCCGCAAACATTAGACAACTTAGGTAAAAACCACCATACTACGTAAGTAAAACAGGTAGAGTAACTTCCTACGAAATATGCACTTAAAATTATACTCTTGAAATATATATGAAATATGACCGG
>JBGMRO010000241.1:0-6223 GCA_048061555.1 Thiohalomonadales bacterium
TCGACGCAGCAATGGAGGGAGGATGCCTCCGTGCAGGCGGGACTGCGCCGCGCCTTAGAGAGCCAGGGTTTTAAAAATGTTAGCTTGGCCATGCAGCAGTCGCAATTGCAGCTTGGCATCGCCACAGCTCGCATTTCCTTGATTGGCCGCGCAGTAGGGCGTGCCGTGCGTACCGCATTGCTTATGGCACCGCAAGGGGTGCAGTCGATACAGGTCAATTATTACACCCTCAGTGATTTACCTGTGGTCAGTTATCAATTTGATGATTTGATCCAGCTCGAGAATTTTTTTGCCGGCAAGGTAACCTATGGGCAATTACTGCAGTCACTCACCGTACGATATATTAGTCCACAGGATGTCGTCTCGCTAGAGACCGTGGTTCCACCTATTGCCAGTAGGGACGCAGCAGAACCGACACCGCGGCCGGAAAATGCGTTTAAATTAGAAAAAAATAGCGATGGTCATATGATATCGCTAACGAAGACCGACCAATCGCTAAATTCATTCTTGTTTACGCCGGTACAAATTGGCCTATTTTTCAATGATCCCAGCGGGGCCATTAAATATGATTGGTTCGCAAAAGCGAGCTATCAGCATTATTTTGATCGCGGCTGGTTTCTTAATACGGCGGCGCGGTTGACAATCTCAGAAAATGTCAGCGATGTGGTGCAGCTGTCCAATAGTACATTGCCGCATGTGCGCACCGATGTGGCAGAATACAAACGTAGCAAGGGCGTAAAACTGGATAACCTGACCCTGAACAAATACCATCAGCTGGGTGCACGTCTGTACGCACGCTGGTCTTTGGGTTATTACGAAGAGATGTTTGCGGGTACCGGTGGACAAATCTTATATATGCCCAAGACCTATCCCTGGGCCATCGATACCAGCGTGGACTGGTTGCGACAGAGAGACTTTGACGGCGGTTTTACCTTACAAGATTATGAGACCGTAACCGCATTAGTGAATTTTCATTATCGCTTTCAAGGTGTCGGGGTTACATTGACCGCCCGTGCAGGCCGTTTTTTGGCCAAGGATAAAGGCGTCCGGTTTGAATTCGCGCGTCGATTCCGCTCCGGTTTTATGCTGGGGGCCTGGTATACGCGTACCGACGGCGAAGATATCACCGGTCCCGGGTCGCCAGGTTCTCCGTATTTTGACAAGGGTATATTTATCCAAATACCGCTCGGTTCGATGTTGACGCGTGATTCCCGCGCCGCACCGTTTGCCAGCCTTAGCCCCTGGACCCGAGACGTCGGTCAGCGAGTACAGGCACCTAGTGATTTGTATACGATTATGGAAGAGACGCTCTTGTTCGATCGACCGGAGCACCATTTGCTCACTGGCTTTCACGATTAATTCGCATCTTCCTAAATTCATATTTCTGGGCTTTATCATGTTATTATGCCGTCGCATTAAGTTTCTGCATTAACAAGGCGTAAAAACGACTTGTTTTTAGGTCATTTTTTGCCAGATTCACAGAGATCGACTATATTATGGGCAGTCAAGCCTTCTATCATAGTGCAGCACCGACCGGGTTGGCGATATTTTGTACATTAGGGCAGGCCATTAGATAATGCTTTACGACAATGTTATTACGAGTTATCGATTTTTCGACTCATCAAACAGCTTCTTAATTCGTTCGTTTTTGCTTAGCCTGCTGACGGTTTATAGCGTCGCACATTATAGTGGCGCACACGCCGCCGCGATGCCTACACCTACCGCAGAGCAAATGCGTATCTTTCAACAGCTGTCACCGCAAGATCAGCAGGCTGCCATCGCCGCCTTTAAGGGCAATTCAAACGCGACTCAGACCGCAGCCCGAAAATCCTTGGAACCCGCTATCATCGAACCGGGGGTTGCTTCTCCAATACCCAGGCAAACAGATTCCAATAGCAAATTGGAAGTTGAGTTCAAGCAGAGCACCGAACACGCCTCTCTTGAGGAAAAAAAACAAGAAAAGGTTATTAAACAAAAACTAAAACAATTTGGTTATGACTTGTTTGCGGGTACCCCGACGACCTTCGCGCCTGCCGCCAACATACCCATACCGACCGGATATATCATCGGTCCGGGCGATAGCATACAGGTGCAGTTATTTGGCAAAGAGAATGCGGCCTATGAGTTGACCGTGACACGCGAGGGCAAATTACAATTTCCCGGCATCGGTCCCATCTCAGTGGTAGGCCTGCGTTTTGATAAATTGGTTTCGCGTCTGCAATCACGCATCAAGCGACAGATGATCGGGGTCAAGGCCAATATCACCATGGGCACGCTGCGTTCGATACGCGTATTTGTCCTTGGCGACGTAATACGGCCCGGTTCCTATACCGTCAGCGCCCTATCGAGTATGACCAATGCCCTGTTTGTCAGCGGCGGCATCGAACCTATAGGCTCATTGCGAAATATTCAGCTCAAGCGCGCGGGTAAGATCATCACTACCCTCGACCTTTATGATTTGCTCTTGCGTGGTGATACCAGTAAGGACAAAAGACTGCAACCCGGTGATGTGATTTTTATTCCACCCATCGGTAGGACCGTGGGAGTGGCCGGTGCGGTAAAACGACCCGCGATCTATGAATTGAATCAGGAGCAAACGGTCAAACAGGCCTTGGCATTTGCCGGCGGATTGTTGGCGACGGCCTATCCTAAAGCGACGCAACTCGAGCGCATTACCGAATCGGGTGATCGCACACTGTTGGATATCGATGCCAGCGAGGATGCCAGCTTAAACCTAGCCATCAAGGATGGGGATGTCATCCGGGTCTATGCAAACCTGGATAAAATGGACAACGTCGTCTTGCTTTCTGGCCATGTGCAAAGACCCGGTGGTGCGCAGTGGCATAAGGGCATGCGTCTGACCGATTTGGTCAAATCGATCGATGAGTTGTTGGCCAACCCGGATCTAGATTACGTGGTCGTCAAACGCGAAACCTCGCCGTCCAGACGCATCATCGTCTTGACAACAAATTTTCGACGCGCCTTGCAAGATCCGTCGTCAGAGGCGAACCTGGAACTGCAGGCCCGCGACGAAGTGTTCTTTTTTGGTGTCAATCAAAGCAGTCGAGAGTTATTAGCGCCTGTCATTGATTTGCTTGTACAACAAGAGCGGCACAATCGCCCCGCGGAGATCATTGCAGTACACGGCAATGTACATTTCAGTGGTACCTATCCGTATTCAAAAGGCATGCGAGTCAGTGACGCGTTACGAGCGGCCTTGGACGTATTACCGCAAACCGATATGAACTATGCCGTAATAGCACGTAGGTCAGTATCGTCATCACCGGCGGGGGGTCGTGAAGGTCGGCTTAGTGCCTTCTCATTTTCACTCGCCAAGGCAAACCAAGACCCGAGCGGGTTTTCAAACGTACTGCTACAACCTCGGGACGAGATCTTAATCTTTAATACAAGGGAGTTTAGACCGAGCGATATCGACCCGACGACCCCCTTCATCCAACAAAAATTCGAACGTGGTGTCGTGGCCGCCGTGCCCAACCTCAAGACGCTGGAGAATGATAAAGCACTCGCTAAAAAATCCGTACTGAATCGACAAGTCTTGTTAGCGCCGCTTATCAAGCAACTCTATGCGCAGTCCCAATTCGGTGAGAAGGCCGCAGTGGTATCCATTTCGGGGCTGGTGACCGCACCGGGACAATATCCGATGGACCAAAATATGAAGCTGATGGATCTAGTCCATGCCGCCGGCAACATGACCGAGGCCGCCTACGCGCTAAGCGCCGAAATTACCCGCTACAATATCGTCGGTAATGATTATCGCGAGGTAAACCACTATACCATTACTCAATCGCAGTTATTTGCCAACAACATTAGTGAATCGTTTGAACTGCAGCCGTATGACCACCTACTCATTAAACGAATTCCGCAGTGGTTGGCACAGCGTAGTATCGAATTGATCGGTGAGATCAAGTTCCCTGGCGTGTATCTGTTTCGACGTGGCGAGACCTTAAGCGAGGTCATAGAGCGAGCCGGTGGTCTAACCAAATACGCCTTCCCGGGTGGGGCCTTATTTACCCGCAAGGGTCTGCAAATCAGGGAACAGATACAGCTCGATAAACTCGCCGATAGACTCGAATCTGACTTGGCCGCGAGCGCCCAGGAAAAGAGGCAGGCGTTAAATGCGAGCGTAGACGCACAACCGGAGGAATTAGCGAGTTCATTACTGCGGCAATTGAGGGAGACCAAGGCTGTCGGACGCTTGGTCATCGAATTGGACAAGATCGTGGCATTGAACAAACCACAAGAGGATGATGATGAAGACCCGGATGCGTTCGATAGTCGCTATCCAGAAAAAAACATTATCCTAAAGAATGGCGATAAGCTATATGTACCGCAACAGACGCAGGAAGTCACTATCCTCGGCGAGGTCCACCAACAGACATCGCATCGTTTTAATAAAGATATGTCTAGAGCCGACTATGTTAGCCTGAGTGGCGGTACCACCTACAAGGCCGACAAGGGCCGGATTTATATCGTACGGGCCAATGGCGCCGTGCTTTCTGATGAAAACTCCAGCTGGTTCGGTGGCGAAGGTATCGCCGCGGGAGATACCATTGTGGTACCACTAGACGCCGAACGCATGAAACCGCTTACCTTTTGGACCAATGTCACCCAGATTATCTACCAACTAGGTATAGCCGCTGCCGCCTGGAATTCTCTCGGTGTCTTTTAATCTAAGTTTAAGTCGCCCAAAACCAAATTCCCTTTACTTTTCCGCCATTTCTTCTAATATTGGCAGAGTGTTCACGAATTGAACATACAGGTTATATTGATAAAAATTATTGGTTAAATAACACCCATGTTGGTCCTGCCCGGACCCGACAGGGCGGTAGCGTGCCTAATATAGCTGATCAAAATAAACACTGCATACGACCTAGGAATTGGTAATCTTTCACCGTAACTGCCTGAGTAGTTACCTTTTACCTTTTACCTTTTACCTTTTATCCTATATCTACACATGACAGCCCTAAGCGACGAAAACCGCTACAAAATTCTTAAATTACTGGAGCAAAACCCGGACATGAATCAACGTCAGGTCGCGAATTCACTCGGCATTAGTTTAGGAAAAACGAACTATTGCTTAAAGGCACTAATCGATATAGGGTTGCTCAAGGCCGGTAATTTTAAACGCAGCTCAAATAAGAGTAACTACGCCTATTTACTGACCCCCAAGGGTATTGATGAAAAGGCCAGGGTTACCTTGCGTTTCTTGAAACTCAAGCAACAAGAATTCATTACCTTACAGCAAGAGATAGAAGAGCTACGCCAGGAAGCCTCACTGTTAAAGAGCGTAGATATTGAATTACCGCAGGACGAAGCTTGAACGATATGAGACACTGGTATGTAATACAAACTAAGCCGCGCCAGGAACGAATCGCCCAGGAAAATCTGGATCGACAGGGGTTTAGCTGTTATTTGCCCCTAATCAATGAGTGGCGCAAGATCCGCGGTAAAAAAATACTCAGCGAAGTTCCGCTATTCCCCAACTATGTCTTTAGCTACATCGATTTATACCTGAGCAATTGCGCGCCCATACGTTCTACCCGTGGTGTCAATGCCATGGTCCGCTTCGGTAACGAAATCATCGCGGTGCCTGATGGGGTCATCGATACTATGAAACAATACAGCCAAACACAATTGGCACAGCCCGAACTGACTCAATATTCGCATGGTCAACAAGTGCATATTGATGGCGGACCCTTTCGGGGCCTACAGGCAATATTTATTAAGGCCTGTGGACAAGAACGTGCTTTATTGTTGTTAGAAATGCTAGGAAAAAAACAACAGATTGAAATGCCTGTGGCTATGCTCGAATGAAAGGTATCATCCTGGCAGGGGGTTCTGGAACCCGTCTTTACCCACTAACGATCCCGGTCAGCAAA
Source organism: Thiohalomonadales bacterium (assembly GCA_048061555.1). GTDB lineage: Bacteria > Pseudomonadota > Gammaproteobacteria > SZUA-152 > SZUA-152 > JBGMRO01. Next base: position 5,901 of record JBGMRO010000241.1, read on the forward strand.
CAGCTGATGCCGGTCTACGACAAACCGATGATCTATTATCCGCTAACCACGCTCATGTTGGCGGGGATCACGGACATCCTTATTATTACGACACCTGCAGATCAATCACAATTTCAGACCCTATTGGCCGATGGGTCACAATGGGGGATTAATATAGAGTATGCCGTGCAACCCGAACCGGGTGGCTTGGCGCAGGCATTTCTGATCGGCGCATCATTTATTGGTAGAGGACCTGTCTGTTTGGTTTTGGGTGATAACATATTTTATGGGGCAAATTTTTCTAGTACCTTAAAAAATGCGGCGACTCGAACCGAGGGTGCGAC
>JBGMRO010000242.1:0-6221 GCA_048061555.1 Thiohalomonadales bacterium
ACAGTTTAATGAATTTTGCGACACACAATCATTGGAGGAGTAGCTTCCAACTCCAACAGTGTTGTTGTTATTCCCAAACAAACCAACAGCTAATTTATTCCCGTCATTGCTCAAACTTATATTCATACCAAAATAATTATCTTTATAATTAGTAGAATTAATAGCATCTATTGGCATGGCAGTATGTTGCAATCTCCAAGATCCCGTATTTTTCGAAAATTGATATATACCTATTCCACCCCAGTATGGATAACCTAGCGCCAGTGTATTTCCATCACCACTTAAATCCGAGACTAATGCAAATATACTGTCGGGAACATTACCGGGAGACTTAATTTTATGCGATTGCGTCCACACGTTACCGTTTAACCGATAAACATAGGCGCTTTCTACGGCGCTAACCACAAAAATATCGCCGACATCGTTTAGTGTTACTGATGCACCAAAGCGGATGTTAGAAGTACCCGCACGTATACCATCTGGCTTAAAATATCCCGAATGCTTCCATTTTCCGGTTACAGAATTTCTCTTAACAATATACGCTGCGCCAGACCCCGTTCGGCAATTCACCGGATTAGTAGCAGTATTACAGTCTGCCCGCTGGTTTCCATTTATTCCCACTGAGCCACCAAATTCCCATGGATTGCCAATTGCCAGGATATCCCCATCCTTATTGAGATCCAAGGAAGACCCAAAATTCACCATCCCTAATTGAAATTTGGATTTAATATATGATTGCTGCTTCCATTTCTGCTCTATATTATCGATATGGAATATAAAAACGGCTCCTCCACCGCCACAATTAACCTTCGGTACGGAAACACAGTCATATACCTGGTCACCATCAATTCCAGTTGCGGCGCTGCTATCAGATACATCACCGATAGCAATGGTGCTGCCGTCACCACTTATTGCCAAAGGCCCAGGTAAATCTCTCGCTATATTTAATTCAATTTCAACCCATGGATGGGCATTTGACTTTCGAGAATATACGTAGGTCTGGTAGGCTCCGAAGTCAACTACCGATTGCGCGATAACCACAAAGGTGTTGCCATCAGCACTGAGCACAACATTATTACCAAACCGTTTGTCTTGTATGGAATTCGAAGCTTTAAGATAGCCTATTGCGTCCAGCATTTTATTTTTCACGAAAACTGGGGCAGTTGACACGCATTGAGAACTATCACAGGCATTTAGCACATAATACAAATTGTCCCAATCTTCTAAGTGGACAGAAATTTCATCCTCCGCAATATATTGATAGCTATTTATACTTCTGGTTATTAGAGTTCCCCGTGAATTATTTGATGAAAATTTATGCAATTCATAATATCCCGTTTCGTTAAAATCATCTGGCGACCAAGAAAACGTCAGTTTTTTTTCTGATGACAGTACCGACACAATTGGCATGGCAGGTAGTAGATTTTCCACTTTAACCTGAAATATTCTACTGACCGAATGTACTTTTTGCTCGTCTTCTACTGTAACTTCGACGCTATATATATTTGGACTATTACTATTAAAATTCTGCGGGCTCTCGAAATCTGGCACATTTTTGAATTCCAGTTGGTTATTTTTTAGCTGAAAATGGTCAACATCCACCCCTCCAGACATAAAATAAAAGAGATCCCCACCGTCGGCGTCCGTTGCAACTATAGATCCTATAATTCTCTCATTTTCAACTATAGACAGCGCTTGTGCGGTCGAAAACTTGGGTACATTGTCATTTATGTTCTTAATAGTCACGGATACGCTAAGTGCTGACTCAACACTCGAGACATCTGTCGCAGATATATTTACAAAGTATACATTATCACCATTCTTGTCTTTTGGTTCTTCATAGTCTGGTACATACGACTTAGAAAACACTAGTGTGCTATCGATAATCTCGAATAGTTTTTCGTCTTCTCCGCCATTTATTTTTATCTCTACAGGCTTCGATGACTCTGGATCATACACATCAACAAAGATAACCTCTGACACATTCTCATCCACTGTTATTTCACTGGGAATATTAAACACAGGTTTTTTATTCTCTTCGTCAAAGAGTTTCGATAAGTTGTCACTACATGCAGAGAAAAATAGAGCCATGAAACTCAAGCATAACAATTTAATTAGAGTTAACATCCATCTCCACTCCATAATTATTTTTGACTAACGGTAACACTAAAAATTTATTTTTAGTAATCATCACGCACCCAGAGGGTTGAACTATAACATAAATAACAATTTCATAGTAATTTTCACTTGAACAAAAATAGTACATTTTTGTCAACAAAATTAAACGCCTGAACGTAAGGGTAGCGTATACACCAAGTAGAATGCAACATTTTTGTCCACCTATTGTTTATTCGATGCACAAAGAAACAAATTGCCGTACATCACCCACAGGCAAACCTTGATCACCGTATATGAGTCAGGGGCAATCTCCCTATAGATTAAGTATCTATTGATTAACGCAACCCAAAATATCGCCCAAACCCATCGATTTTGCGATATCCTGGCCACGATTGATTATTCAGATATTTTTAGTCCTCGGCGTGAAATAGTGTACTTTTTTCAGGAATCTACTTATGGTAACGGAAGTATACTTGTAAAACCTACTGTAGTTTTTTGGTAACTACTCATGCGGTCCCGGTACAGCTTCATTTCTGCATTCAAAAATGGTCATTTACACGTGTAAATTCACATTTTTTGCCTCGATCTGAAGCTTTACCGGAATAACCTGAGCAGTTACAAATTCAGTAACACGCTACACAGTTGGATATTATTTGGCGAAGGGTGAGTAGTTACGTTTTTTGAATATAAGATATCCGTTTCAACTACGCAAAGGACACAGCTCTGACAGCTAATGAAGATATGCAGACTTGACTCAGGTGGATCTCCAACTTATGTATTTCTAAATCAATATAAGTGTCACCCTATCGGCTATATAGCGAGAAATCCTGTCGGCAATTTTTTTCATCTTAATTATTACCCCCCGGAGTTGCATACGCAATATCTGAAGCAATACTTTCTACTCCGACTTTATTGACAGAAGTTACAATAAAGCAAAAATTAATACCTGCCGGTAAAGCGACATGCGTATATGTCGGTGGTATGTCGCTATGCACCATACCCCAAACTTTATCCTTTATATAGTTAGTAATAGTCAACTGTAGATCGCTCACTTCACAAAAGCTGTTTGCGGCCATGTATAAATTATATTTGGGATTTATGCCCGAATCATGGTTAGCAACAGTAATAGTTAACGCATTATTGACATTTTTTGTGGGTACCGCTGATATAATGGGTTGCTCAGTAATGCGCGCACCGGGAGTTTTTAAACCTATAACCGACGAATAATCGGTAATGGGAAATGGCGCGTTAAGATTTTCACCTCCGCACAAACTTGTATACGTTGTGGCCATTGCGAAATAGTAGTAGCTGCCCGGATTTAAGTCTTTAATCGTATTCTCGATTTGGGGGGTTGTACAACTATTTTGTGGACTCGGGTAGCAAATTGGTGTCAGATCAAGCGCACAATTGATCGGGTTATTTGGATCGCAGACTGGATTCGTATTAAAAGGCTGGGTATCCCAATATATCTCATACTGATTACTTTGCCTACGCCCCTTATCACATGGATTCGAAAATTCCACCAAAAATTTTTCGACAACTTGGCCGTTATTGATCTTGGAGTTACCGGACGATACGGAAAAATCATTCGGCATGTATAATTCATCACCTGCTGTGATAGCCCGAGGGATCAAACGAATCTCCTGTGACTGCACAGATTCCAGAATAACACCTCCGCCAATATCACGTTCGGTAGTAACCACAAAAGAAAAATACTCCCCCGCCGCCAGTGAGCTATGTGTAAAACTCAACGAAGAAGCTGATACAGTATGCTTCATTCCGTTTTTCTCCACAAAATTTTCCGGCGTCACCCCAAATGAATTTGCCATATAAATATTGTATTTTGTAGCCTCCAATGCCTTAGTCCAACTTATTGTAGGGATCAATCCGTTCGCAGCTATCGAGACTTCTGCGGGAGGTTCTATTCCCTGTGGCTTTCCGTCTACATTTACCGAGATTGGGCTATTACCCCAACTCTTAGCATAGGCCAAAATAACATATCGATACGTCGTGCTATTGGTGATATTGGTATGCTTCCACACAATAAGATTGCTTGCTGGATCTAACGCACCTACGTTTTCTTTATAGATTACGCGGGGGTTACTATTGTTACAGTCCTTAATTGTTACATACGCCCAACAGGCGTTGTATTGTTCGGCGCCCTCTACCGGATCCCATGACATAATCACCTCGCCATCGCCGGACTGAGCAAGGACATTAGTCGGTATGGTTTTGTCGATGGTAGCCTCTTGCGCCGCATCGCTACAGGCAAATAAAATCAACATCGCCGTAACCCCGGTCACTATTTTTACTATGTCTGTAAACCGCATTCTTATCTCTGTCATTTTTAAAACCTCTTACTTCGTGTACCAACTAAATTAGATACAAGTTACACTAATTATCCTTCGCACCTTCCAATATCCAGCGCAATACCAAATCATAATTTTTCTTATTTTTATTCGCTTCCCACGCCTTATAGCCATACTCTGTACCACCACCGTGCCACAATTTATGCGACGGTTTTTGCAAAAAGGGACTATGATGTGGTCGATCGAGATTGACCAGGCCACGTACATTTTTGTAGACATCAGCGCCGCTAAAATCCACAATAAATTCAGCGTTGATTTGCGAAAACTGATTATAATATCCACCAAAGGTGTAATTGTATCTGTTTTGACGTGATGTATGGCACTTTATGCAGTCTTTCATCGCCCTCTCTTGATAATCAGCCCCTGGAGCAATAGGCTTGATATCATTGGCGAATGACACCGGGAAGACGTTCGCGGCGACATCCGCATCCAGACTAATGCTTGAGCTCGATTCACCGCGTGCATTCACCACGGTTAGTTCAAACTGATACGCACCCACCACATCTGGTCTGAATTCCGCTTTTTCGTTGGCCTCATTGGTTAAAATATCCGTACTTTTACTCGCAACGGGTTTGCTAACGACACGCCATAGATGGCTATCGGCGAAGATGCTAGCACTGCCGTTTAATACCACCAGTTCACCAACGGGCACTATTCGATTTCCGGTCAGCGGGGACACTCCCGCGTCGGCAATAGGGCGGCCGGGTACCGATATTTCGGCTTGCAGTGCCGCATCTTTATAATGGGAAAAATTGGGTAGCTGGGTGGCCAATAGTTCTGCCTGACCGGTGCGCCAAAATTTTACAAAGGTGCGTAACGCCAGCGGCATGGTTGATTTATCATAAATGGCCTCTTCTATCTCTTTTTGATAGGCCATAAACCCTGCGTGACTACCAAAGGCCAATGCCTTTTCCGGGGCACTAGATGCCGGAAACATAATGCCACCTTGTTGCAAATGGCAAACCCGACAGGTCGGTCTGACGACTTGTAGATAAAGATCGTCCGCACCATCGACCACATTATTTACCAGACCCGTCTTGGAATCGGGTAACCAAAGTGCCGGGATGAAATTGCCATCGAACTTTTCCTGCGGTAAATCGGCCCCACCATACCAGCCTTTTATGACGGTATTTCGCGCCGGTTCATAATTCTCTGTCGCCGCCAATGCCGGCATCAGGCGATGCGCCAAAACGGTTTTGTTAAATTGCTTGAAAATGGACTCTTGAGCATCGCGTGTATAGTTGCTATTGTTGTCTGCATAGTCGAATAGATCCAGATCCCAGGCAATAAAACTTGCGCCTATATCACCCTGATCAGGATAGTCACCGTTTGCCAACAACGCCTTCGGATTGCCACCGTGGCAAGGTACACAAACACCCGGCTGCAGTTTTGCGCCACGACCGTCAAGATCGACCTCCGTGAGGCGACTACCATCCGCAGCAAAGGTATAAAACGTGGTAATTTTTTGCTCACCTGCACCGATAAGAAATAACTGCACCGGGACTCGTGATGACAGGGTCGCGCTTACATGGCTGTTTTTAGTCAAGACCAAGGGAAAACGTGGATTTGTGGGGGAATAGGGATTGCTTTGTGCGGAGCTAATCCAGGCGCCATTAATTTGCGTTTGGGCAACGCCATCGATAAGCACGTCTAAACTAAAATCTACGCTTTTACCCGAACTAGTCTTAGTGGCCGCTACTAAGCGATAGTTGCCGGGTAGTAGCTGGGTATCGA
>JBGMRO010000243.1:0-6205 GCA_048061555.1 Thiohalomonadales bacterium
TGTTTGGCATAATCCAGGGCGGTATGTACGAATCTCTACGCAGCGAATCCCTAAAGGGTTTACTCGACATGCAGTTTGATGGATATGCGATTGGTGGCCTATCCGTTGGAGAGCCGAAAGAGGATATGGCACGTATCGTCGCTGCGAGTTGCGCAGAAATGCCAGTGCAAAAACCACGCTACCTAATGGGAGTGGGTACCCCCTCGGATCTGATCGAAGCGGTATGTCATGGGGTGGATATGTTCGATTGCGTCATGCCGACACGTAATGCGCGCAATGGACATTTATTTGTGCGCAGTGGCCAAATTCGTATCCGCAATGCCCGCTACCGATCTGATACCCGCCCACTCGACGAAAATTGTGGCTGTTACACTTGCCAACACTATAGTCGCGCCTATTTGCGACATCTGGATAAAACTAAAGAAATATTGGGTGCCAGGCTAAACAGCATTCATAACCTGTACTATTATCAACAGCTCATGGCGGAATTGCGCGCCGCAATTACTGAGCAACGTTTGCAAGAATATCGGCGTGAGCATTATGAATGCTTAAACCTAGATTAATCATCCATAAAAACAGCTGCAAATAGGCAAATTGAGAGGTAATAATATTAAAATTCAATAAGTTGGCTTGTCTAGCGGGTATATCTACACACAAATCCACTTAAGTGTGTAATAATAGCGCGCTTTCGACTGGCAAGCAGGTCGAGAGACATATCAATCGAATTAAACTATCAGTAACTATCATTTATATAAACTATCAGAAAAACAAGGTGGATGACGGTGTTAGACAATGTAGCAGAGTTTTTAATCTCGAACGCAATGGCAGAAGGTTCTGCAGCAGGAGCCTCGGCAGGCGACCCCGGTTTCATGGGGTTCTTACCTCTTATCATTATTTTTGCCCTTTTCTATTTTCTTTTGATTCGACCGCAATCGAAAAAGGCCAAGCAGCACCGCGCGATGGTCGATGCATTAGCGAAGGGTGACGAAGTTGTGACCAACGGTGGCCTGCTAGGCAAAGCAACAAAGGTGGATGAAGGTTTTGTGAGCGTAGAGATCGCAGATGGTGTGGTCGTTCAGGTGCAAAAGCAATCGGTAGCGACCATTGTGCCGAAGGGTACCTATAAATCAAAGAGTAAAGATTAAAAAATAGCTCATTAAACGGGTGCAGGGTTTTTGCGCTAAGGGCCCGTTTTGAAAAGTCACCACAAAATCTAACAGGCGAGTTTACTAAAATGTTGAATCAATATCCGGCATGGAAATATTTACTGCTACTCATCGTATTAGCTGTGGCCAGTATTTATGCGTTACCGAATCTCTATGGCGAAGATCCCGCTATTCAAGTATCTGCAGAACGTGGTTATAAAATTAGTTTAGTCACGCAAGAGTCCGTTCGTGATGTGCTGAAGGCCAATGATATCGTCTATAGATCAATAGTCCTGGAAAATGACAAGATCATGGTCCGGTTTGATCAAATTGAAGACCAATTAAAAGCGGCAGACTTAGTTAAAAATAAATTAGATCGGGGATATATCGTGGCCCTCAATCTAGCCCCTAAGACACCCGAGTGGTTGCGCAGCATTAATGCTGCACCGATGTTTTTAGGACTCGATTTGCGCGGTGGTGTGCATTTCCTGATGGAGGTCGATGTCGCGGCGGCGGTACTTCAGTCAGAAGATCGTTACATTAGTGAATTTCGTGGCATGTTGCGTAAGGCCAGGATACGTTATACCCGTATGGACAAAGCTAAAGCTAGCGAAGGTATCGATATCCTACTAAAAAAGGCGGCAGATTTTCAGACCGCAGAAGACGTCATCAAAAAGGAATACAGTAGTCTGATCATAAGCCAAGTTACCAAGCCAGATGGCAGTACTGTATTACGCGTGCAAATACCTGAGCAAGAAAAGACCGCAACCCGTAAATTGGCGCTAAAGCAAAATATCACGATATTACGCAAGCGCGTCAATGAGATTGGCGTGGCCGAGCCCGTCATCCAACAACAGGGTATCGATCGTATCGTGGTGCAATTACCTGGGGTACAGGATACGACACGAGCCAAGGCGATCCTAGGGGCCACGGCCACGCTAGCTTTTCGTTTGGTGGACGAAGTTAATAATGTACAGGAAGCCCTCAATGGCAAGGTTCCAGCAGGCAGTAAACTATTTCCCGAACGCGGTGGTGGGCATCAGTTATTGAAGAACAGAGTGATGTTGACCGGTGATTATATCATCGATGCCTCCTCGGGTATCGATCAGAGTTCCGGTGGACCGGCAGTCTTTATTACGCTTGATGGCCAAGGCGCGAGCCGATTTAGCAAGGTGACCGGCGAAAATATTAAAAAATTAATGGCTGTGGTGTTTATAGAAAACAAGACAGACTTTCGCAAGGTCGATGGTAAAGTCGTCAAGAAGACACGAAAAATTGAAGAAGTCATCAATGTCGCACGTATTCAAGATCAACTCAGTAAACGATTTCAAATTACGGGCCTAGATAGTACCACTGAAGCAAGAGATCTGGCGTTGTTATTACGCGCGGGCGCACTGGCGGCCCCCATGAGTATTGTTGAAGAGCGTACCATAGGTCCTAGCCTCGGTCAGGAAAACGTCGACCAAGGATTTCTCTCGGTCATTTTGGGTTTTGTGCTCGTATTGGCTTTTATGGCATTTTGGTACAAGGGTTTTGGTTTAATAGCCAATTTGGCCTTGGGATTTAATTTGATCATTATTATAGCCGTACTATCGATGTTGCAGGCAACATTGACACTACCCGGTATCGCCGGCATCGTACTCACGGTAGGTATGGCGGTAGACGCAAACGTATTGATATTTGAACGCATACGAGAAGAGATCAACAACGGTAATAGTCCACAAGCCAGTATTCATTCTGGGTACGCCAAGGCGTTGTCCACTATTGCGGATGCAAATATCACGACGTTAATTGCCGCTTTTGTATTGTTTGGTTTCGGTTCAGGGCCTATTAAAGGTTTTGCGATTACGCTGTCCATCGGGATTTTAACCTCTATGTTTACCGCAATCGTAGGTACTCGCGCCGTAGTGAATATGGTCTATGGGAATCGTAAGGTCGAAAAGCTGTCTATATAAGCAATTTTATGAGCTCGGTGTGGACTCGTCATTCTTGTAAAAGTGTAAAAGTACAAAAGTGTAAAAAATATTTTTGTTATAACTTAAACCAACCCAACCATAGGTGTGAAAATGCAGTTTCTAAGTAAGGCCAGCAAAATTGACTTTATGGGCAAACGCAAGATTGCGGTCAGCATTTCTGCGATTGTGTTTCTACTAGCCATTGTATCACTCGCTACCCAGGGTCTAAATTTGGGTTTAGATTTTAGCGGTGGCACCTTGATAGAGTTAAGATATCAGCAACCGGTCGATCTTAAGCAGACCCGAAATACGTTGGAACAGGCTGGTTTTAAGGATGTCATTGTACAAAATTTTGGTACCTCACATGATATTATTATACGGATTGCGCCGGTAGAGGGTACCGATGGGCAAGGTTTGAGTACAAAAATTACCTCGGCATTACAGGCAGAGGTCGATCAAGATATAGAGACGCGCCGGGTCGAATTTGTGGGGCCACAGATTGGTGAGGAGCTGACCGAAGAGGGAGGGTTAGCGGTACTCTATGCGCTTATTGGTATTTTCATTTATGTGTTTTTACGCTTTGAATGGCGCTTCGCAGTGGGTTCTGTGGCAGCCCTGTTTCACGATGTGCTTATTACGTTAGGTGTATTCTCCGCATTTCAGCTTGATTTTGATTTAACGGTACTAGCAGCCGCATTGGCCGTTATCGGATATTCACTAAACGATACTATCGTGGTCTTTGATCGCATTCGAGAAAACTTTCGAAAAATGCGTAAAGGCACCAGTATTGAGATTGTAAATGCATCGTTGAATCAAACGCTTTCCAGAACCTTGATGACCTCATTGACCACCTTGCTTGTATTGGGTGCCTTGTTTGTAGTCGGTGGAGAATTAATCCATGGGTTTGCTACCGCATTAATTATCGGTGTCGTCGTTGGAACCTATTCGTCGATCTACATTGCAAGTACTAGCGCCTTAATGCTAGGCATAAGTAAACAAGATATGATGCCAGTCAAAAAGGAAGGCGTAGAAGACGACGGCGCCGTAGTCTAATTTTTCCCGATCACGAATCACGAATTGAGCCATTTATGTTTAACAAAGATATGAATATTGCTGATTTTGACCCTGAGCTGTGGCAAGCAATTACGGCGGAAGAAAAACGTCAAGAACAGCACATAGAACTCATCGCATCTGAAAATTATACCAGTCCCCGGGTTTTACAGGCGCAGGGTAGTGTGCTCACCAATAAATATGCAGAAGGTTATCCGGGTAAACGTTACTACGGTGGATGTAGTCACGTCGATATCGCGGAGCAATTGGCCATTGATAGGGCCAAGCAGCTTTTTTCTGCCGATTATGTCAATGTACAGCCACACTCGGGTTCACAGGCCAACGCCGCAGTCTATCTCGCCTTACTACAGCCGGGAGACCCTATCTTAGGTATGAGTTTGGCGCATGGCGGGCATCTTACCCACGGGGCCAAGGTCAATTTCTCAGGTAAAATATTCAATGCAATGCAATACGGTATTAGAGAAGACAATGGAGAAATTGACTATGATGAGGTCTCAGATCTAGCCAATAAACATCAACCCAAGATGCTAATCGGTGGTTTTAGTGCCTATTCAAGAGTCGTGGATTGGTCGAAATTGCGCGAAATAGCCGATAATGTCTCTGCCTATTTAGTCGTCGATATGGCGCACGTCGCCGGTCTGGTCGCTACCGGACATTATCCCAGTCCCGTGAACATTGCCGATGTGACGACGACAACTACACACAAGACGTTGCGCGGACCGAGAGGCGGATTAATACTCGCCAAATCAAACCCAGAGATCGAGAAAAAACTAAATTCAATGGTATTTCCGGGCACGCAGGGTGGACCCTTAATGCATGTCATCGCCGCAAAGGCTGTGGCATTTAAAGAGGCGCTATCGCCAGAGTTTAAAGATTATCAGCAACAAGTCATGATCAATGCTAAAGCGATGGCGAAAACGATGATGCTACGAGGTTTTAAGGTTGTATCCGGCGGTACAGATAATCATTTGTTTTTGCTTGATTTAATCGACAAAGGCATCACTGGCAAAGAAGCAGACGCGGTCTTAGACAGCATACATATTACGGTAAACAAAAACAGCGTGCCGAACGATCCTCAATCACCGTTTGTGACCAGCGGCTTGCGAATAGGTTCTCCGGCGGTGACTACGCGAGGTTTGCTGGAGTCTGATGTGACTGAGCTAGCGGGTTGGATCTGTGACGTTTTGGAAAATATACATGATGAGGCCACTCTCGACCGGGTAAAACAACAGGTGATTACCCTGTGTGAAAAATATCCGGTATACGGAAATTAATAAGTACAGGTACTGAATTATATACCTAAATCTTAGACGCTTTGGGTATATTTGGTATCCGCACCATTAAATCCAAGCGTGTCGGGGTCTACACTATAATACCAACAGTTTTTATTCATTTTTGTCGTATGAATTTAAATCGATATGCACTGTCCCTTTTGCGAAACCGAAGAAACAAAAGTCATTGATTCCCGTCTGGCGAACGAAGGTTCTGCAGTTCGTCGTCGTCGTGAGTGCCTAATCTGTAAAGAACGTTTTACCACGTTTGAAAAGGCGGAAATGCTAATGCCGCAAATTGTCAAACATGATGGTCGGCGTGAGGTATTTAACGAAGATAAGCTGAAATTGGGTATCGAACGGTCGTTGGAGAAACGTCCGATTAAAAGTGAAGTGATAGATTTGGCGATAAATCGCATTCTCAAACACATCCGCGCCTGTGGTGAACGTGAGGTTCAATCGCGACTATTAGGCGAACTCGCAATGAATGAGTTGCGCGATATAGACCAAGTCGCGTATGTAAGATATGCCTCGGTCTATCGTAGTTTTGAGGACGTGCATGCTTTTAAAGAAGAAATCGACCGACTAGAAAAAACCCCGACCGCCGAGTTAAAGGAGTTACAAACCACTCTACTCGACGAACAAACACCCAAGAAATGACTAATATCGAGCCGAGATTAATGGCGCGTGCCATTCAGTTAGCAAGACGCGGTCTCTATACTTCAGACCCTAACCCTAGAGTGGGTTGTGTGATTAGCGATCC
>JBGMRO010000244.1:0-6193 GCA_048061555.1 Thiohalomonadales bacterium
ACATAAATATCCCCCAATGCTGCACGGTTAGCTAGGGGGATTTTAGTCCACCAACCCCCCGCACACAAAAATTAAGGTTAAAGCTCCATCAGGGCTTTGTCGCTATATTACGAGGAAGGCTATGTTTCTCTATAGTGCGAATATCGCTAATTTAAAACTACGTATAAAAGGAGTTGGATCAATGTTAAAGCTGGCACGCTTGCTGAGTGGTATGGCTGGTTGCCTTTATATACTGTTCGCCTTTGAATTGCAGGCCAGCGTGCAACCGCTAGCCGACGTTGATCAATCGAGGGTGGCCAGCAAGGTCGGCCATTATATCTTAGGTGTCTTCCCTTATTTGCCCAATCGCGAGCTAGAGAAAATATTTGCACCTTTCGCGGCGTCGATCGGTAAGGCCATGGGGCGGGAGATGTTATTTGAATCGAGCAATACCTTTCAAAATTTTATGGCGCGATCCGATGCGGAACTATTCGATGTCGCTTTTGTGCAACCCTTTGATTACGTGCGTCTGGTGGATCAGTACAATTATGTACCCTTGGCTACCCGTGGTGAGCCATTGGCGACGGTCTTTATGGTGCGCGAGGATAGTCCGATAAATGATGTGGCGGGGCTAAAAGGTAAGATTGTCGCCATGCCGCCTGCAGTTGCAGCGGTCTCGCGGCTCGCAAAACATTATCTGCACACTCATCATATTATCCCAGGTAAAGATGTCGCGATTTCACATCAACGTTCACATGCCGCTTGTCTACAACAAGTGCTGATTCGGGCCGCAGATGCCTGTAGTACCGCCATGCCACCTGTCCTATTTATGCAAAAGAAAATGAAGGTAAACTTTAAAAAAATTGCCCGATCAAAAGAGATACCACCTGCATTGTTTATTGCTCATAAGCGCCTTACTGAAGATGAACGCAAGACGATCTTGGCGACGATATTGTCATGGTCAAACTCAGTATTGGGTACCCATATGTTACATCGAGGCGGGATGATACCCTTTGCCGTCGCTAACGATAAGGATTATGACACGATCCGAGAAATTATTCGGAATGAAAATAACTACCATAATCGCTAACGGTTGTTGCATTAAGTTATAGACTGATGAAGGCACTACGTTTCAAACTATCCCTAAAATATCGCATCGCCATCGTATTTTTTGTCGTGGCTGGCATGATGATGGGTATTGTCTTGACTATGACGCTAGCGAAGTTGTACGTAGTCAACAAGCAGCATCTGGAAATCAATGAGAGTGTCATAACAAAACAAATAGAAGATCTATGTAGAATCGCGTTATTTACCCATCAATTCGATGACTTAATCCCTTTTATGGCGCAATCGATAGAGAATTCTATAACCGATAAAGTCCTTATGGCCGACCGCCGAGGCATCGTGGTCGCGAGCAGTGATGTCACCGATATCGGTCTACTATTAGCAGATATTTCTACGCCCAAAGAAGACAATTGGCAAGTCACACCGCTTCAAAATGCCTCGGGTAGATTGGGCACCCTACTGATAAAATTTACCGAGAAACAATTGCTACAAGCGAATCGGGAAGCACTTACTATGGGGTTTACGGCGGCTAGTTTTGCCATTATTATCATCGCCATCGTGGGTATCTTGATGGGCCATTTTTTAACACGGCGTTTGGCGGTATTGAGTAACGTTGCGGCTAGGCTAGCAGAAGGCGAACTAGAGGTAAGGGCTAACTTGTCTGGAACGGATGAAATCGCACTAGTAGGTAGTACCTTTGACCATATGGCGGAGAGCATCGCTAGCTTCATCAATGAAATTCACCAGAGTGAGGCGCGCCTGAAAAAGGCCCATGGTGAACTAGAGTATCGTGTCGAGCAACGCACGAATGAACTTGCCATTGCGCGAGACGATGCGCTGGAAGCTAGTCAAGCTAAGAGTAAATTTCTCGCAAGCATGAGTCACGAACTGCGTACTCCGCTAAACGCCATCATTGGTTATAGTGAGTTATTGTTAGAAGAAGCCATCGATAATGGTGAAGGCGTACTGGAGATGGACCTGAATAAGATCAATTCGGCAGGTACACATCTACTGGGTTTGATCGACGATATATTGGACTTATCACGAATCGAAGCCGGTAAGATGTCACTGATGTTGGCGTGGTTTGAAGTGGAGTCTTGCATCAAGGAGGTGTTGACTTCCTTATATCCATTGCTGAAAAAAACGGGCAATACGATTAAGTTGCTATACGGTGAGGATCTTGGCTCTATGTATGCCGATAAAATAAAGGTGAGGCAAATACTCATTAATTTGATATTTAACGCCGCCAAATTTTCCCCCGATAGTGAAATTCAGATTGAACTGTCTCGCATTGATGAAAATGGTAACGACTACTTTGTATTCTCGGTTGCTGATCAGGGCGTCGGTATACATCCAGATAAAATTCAAGAGTTATTTTCTGAATTTACGCAACTGACACCCGTAAAATGCAGCATCCAAAAAGGCACGGGATTGGGTCTAGCAATAAGTCAAAAATATTGTAATTTTATGGGGGGGTATATCAGTGTTACCAGCGAGGTAGGGTTAGGTTCAACCTTTTCCGTGAAGTTGCCGGTGGAGGTAAGCGAACAAAAGGCCGCTTAGTGGCGTTCTACCTAACTGTCTGTGGGAACTAAGTAAACTCTGTCAATGACAACGTATTTCCGTCAGGGTCTTTAAACCATGCGATTTTGGCGCCGCTGGGAGACTGCCATATAGCAAGTTCGTCTTGTGCGAGTGCCTCGTAGTGATCAAATTCTACCCCTTTGGTGCACAAGGCTGCCAC
Organism: Thiohalomonadales bacterium; assembly: GCA_048061555.1. GTDB lineage: Bacteria > Pseudomonadota > Gammaproteobacteria > SZUA-152 > SZUA-152 > JBGMRO01. The sequence goes on from JBGMRO010000244.1 coordinate 2,789, forward strand.
ACAGTCTTCGATATTGTCTACCGACCATCCCAAAACCGTATACGGAGCGCTTGTAACGGCCTCGACTTTTTGGATGCGGAGCTGTGTCGTGCCGAGATTAAATACCAGCGCGAAATCGTCTTCGGAATTAAGCCTAAATCCTAATTGTGTTTGGAAAAAATGTCTGCAACGATCAGGATTTGCGGTGGCTATGAATAGTATGGGGTTGGTTAACATAGATTCTCCTTAATCTATAAAGGATCGAAATAGCATGGCGCTACATTAGCGCTCAATGCTACCGTAACTCGTTGGATGCGCTACCTCGCTTATCCACACTATATAATTTCCCTACCGCCGAAAACAATCATGTCCCGACTTGTGCGTCTTTGTCATCACTCGGTTCATCTGGGATCAAACTAAGCCCCCCCGAGGCGCTGTTTGCCTTGTTTCCTTTCGCTTGCAGGCTAAGCTGCAGGCGCACATTGTTTTGGGAGTCTGCGTTTTTGATGGCTTCGTCTTCACTGATAGTCTCGGCGTTTGCGAGCTTAATCAAGGCTTGATCAAAGGTCTGCATGCCACTGCCGGTAGCATTTTGCATAGTCTCCTTGATTGAGTCGAATTCGCCTTTTAGGACAAGCTCACGAATACGCGGCGTACCTAACATGATCTCGATCGCCGCACAGCGCTTTTTGTCCAGTGTTGGTATAAGGCGCTGCGAAACGAAGGCCTGTATATTGCTGGATAAGTCCATCAATAATTGAGTCCTGCGTTCCTCTGGAAAGAAATTGATTATGCGGTCTAGCGCCTGGTTGGCGTTATTGGCGTGCAGTGTCGAAATCGCCAGATGACCCGTTTCGGCAAAGGCCAGTGCGTGTTCCATGGTCTCCCGGTCACGGATCTCACCAATCAAAATAACATCCGGTGCTTGGCGTAAGGTATTTTTCAAGGCATCGGCGAACGATTCGGTGTCTACACCGACTTCACGTTGGCTAATAATGCAGTTTTTATGGCTGTGTAGATATTCGATAGGGTCTTCGATGGTAATTATATGGCCTCGGCTATGGGTATTACGGTAATCAATGAGGGCCGCTAAGGAGGTAGATTTGCCCGAACCGGTGCCTCCCACAAACAATACCAAGCCACGTTTTGCCATGATGACTTTTTTTAAGGTATCGGGTAGGCCGATATCATCGGCATTCGGTATCGTAGTGACAATATTTCGGATGACCAAGGCGATATTACTGCGTTGTTGATAAATATTGACCCGGAAGCGACCGATACCGGCCTCTGATATAGCCAGATTCATCTCAGGTGTGTGCTCGAATTCGGCAATTTGATCATCGTTCATGATTTCATAAGCGATACTTTTGGTGTCCGTAGTACTTAGGGCGACCTTCGAAAGTGGGGTCAATTTTCCTTGAAACTTGGCACTAGGAGGCGCATTAGGGATCAGGTATAGGTCGGAGCCATCTTTCATGACCAATAGTTTCAAATAATCTTTAAATTCCATAATCAACCCTACCGATATAAAGTATTTGCTTTGAGATCAAAAATATCGACCCAGACGGGCGGTTCTTTACATCGACAGACTAAAACGACCACAGCGTCGCTAATTGTTGTTTGAACTTGAGTATGTCTTGAGTATTATTGTTATTGTCCACGTTGCACTCAGACAGCAGCAGCGCATTTTTGGTGACTTCGTCCAGTCTTTCAGACAAAGACTTGGCCACCGCGAGTACAATTTTATTGGCTACAGGTGCGTTCTCTTCTAAAAGTTTATCGAATGTTTCGCAAGGTAGAAAACAACAGTCGGTCTCTAATGTTGTCTTTGCGGACGCACTACGCCGTCCATTCGGTAGGAATAAGGCCAATTCGCCGAATATTTCCCCTTTACCTAAAACAGAGAGTGTTCTCTCGGTAGTCTTATCGACTAGGGATCTTTTTACAATCTCGACCTGGCCATCGCAGAGCAAGTAAAAACCGCTATAGATATCATCCTCATGGAAGATGTACTCACCCGCAGGCACGTGTTGCCATTGTAATAGCGATTTAACGGCGTCGTAGTCTTCGAGCTTGAAGTGTTGAAATAAAAAACAGTCTGCAAACATTGTCGCTAAATCGTATTTATGTTTCATTGCATCCCCTTCAGTACCGTTGCTTTACCGACTCGCCCGAGTGCAACGATATACGCTGCCGTTCGCAACGGTACCTTTTGTTGCGCCGCAATGCGTTCTGTGATGGCGTAGGCGTGTTGTATTTTGGTCTTTAGTTCTTCTCGTATGCGTGTGATGTTCCAACGAAATTGTTGTATGTTTTGCGTCCACTCAAAATAGGACACGGTGACGCCACCGGCGTTGGCGATGATGTCGGGAACGACCGTGATATCTCTTTCTTGAAAGATCAGGTCGGCTGCGGGGTCGATCGGGCCGTTTGCGGCCTCTACAATCATCGATGCCTGGATATCAGCGGCGTTGTCTTGCGTAAATACACCGCCCAATGCCGCCGGTATGAGGACATCACAGGGTAATTTCAACAATTCTTCGTGACTAATTTTTTCACCACCCGCGAAACTACTGACACTTTTGTGTTCATTGTGATGTTTCTCTAGGGCCGGGATGTCTAAGCCCATGAGATTTAGCATACCGCCTTTCCCATCACTGACTGCAATCACTTTGCCATCTCGCTGGTGTAGGGTCTTGGCGGCATGACTGCCCACGTTTCCAAATCCTTGAATAACAAATTGGCAATCCGCAATATCCTGCTGACGGTGCTGCAAGGCGTGTTCAATAACCTCTACAACACCTCGACCCGTGGCCTCTACTCGACCTTCTGAACCGTGTAGGTCGACCGGTTTACCCGTTACAACGGCAGGACTAAAACCATGATACTTAGAGTATTCATCCATTATCCAGGCCATGATATCGGCATTGGTATTCACATCGGGTGCCGGGATATCGATAGTCGGCCCGATAAAGTCCTGTATCTTGGTAACAAATTTGCGAGTCATTCTTTGTAGCTCGGCATCGGAGAGTCTGTGTGGGTTACAGCTGATTCCACCTTTTGCGCCACCAAACGGAATATCCATGACGGCTGTCTTCCAGGTCATCAACGAGGCTAATGAGCGCACTTCGTCGAGGTTTACATCAGGATGGTAGCGCAGTCCACCTTTCATGGGGCCCCTGGCGGAATTATGTTGTATTCGATAGCCCTGGAAGGTATTTATTTCTCCATTATCCATCTCTATGGGTATTGTCACTCGTACCTCGCGTTCAGGTGAGATCAATAACTCCAATATCCGGGGTTCGATGTTCATTATTTCGGCTGCGATGCGAATGTAATGCGTGGTGGCTTCAAAGGCGCTGGACATGTTTGCTCCTGCTGGTTTTTGTTAGTGTCTTATACTTAACCTATAGTTTAGCGTAACCC
>JBGMRO010000245.1:0-6181 GCA_048061555.1 Thiohalomonadales bacterium
CCAGCTTGTCAGAAAGCAACATTGCTATGGAATACGGTTCCTCACCCGAGGAACAGGCGGCACTCCAAATATTGAGTTCATCTGGCGGTTTAAAACGGTTAATAATCGATTCAACTATGAAATCAAAATGTTTTTGTTCACGATAAAAATAGGTTTCATTGGTGGTAAGCAAATCCACCAGCATTTGCATTTCCGTGCCCGTTGTATCCGTGTGGACAAAATCATAATATTCACGGAAGTTGCGCAGTTTAAAGTAGCGCAAACGTTTTGTCAGACGACCTTGCACTAGACCTTGCTTGGTCTCTGCCATTGAAATACCCGCTTTTTCGTAGATTAACTTACGAAACAGGGAAAATTCATCCTCCGTAATTTCAAAATTATCAAAACTAACAGGCTCTACAGTTTTCATACATTAAGCCGCAATGCCAACCTTAAGATCAGCAAACCAATTAATAAAACGACTTACATCGTCGCCGCGATAAATTGCACCATGCTGTGGACACAGCATATCAATATCCATATTAGATACCCGTTCACACCAATCCTGCTTGGCTTCATTTGAACCCATCCAACGACGATGAAACCCTTCCGCAAATTTTATGTGCCTAATAAAATCCTCTACATAGAGAGAATTCTGATCAAGCGTTCCGAGTGCCGCTCCGACATCACCGGTAAACAGAATTTTTGCTTTTTTGTCGTATAAATGAAAATTACCCGACGAATGTAGGTAATGCGCGGGTACCGCTGCTAAGTTTAAGCCGTAAAAATCGATATCCATACCCTCATCGGGAACTTTAATGAAAGTCTCGTCGCTACCGCCGAAATGCGGCACAAAGGATGCCCATAACCAACTTAAATAGCATTTTGCTGCAGGGTTAACTTCCAGCCACAAATCTAGAGAAGAAATTATATCGGGGTCCTGATGTGAGGCAAACAAAACTTTGATATTACCTGGATCGTAATGCTGACTGATGGCAGAAAATACGGCAGGGAACACTTGTTGTCCACCAGGATCCAGAAGCATAGCATTGTCATGGTTGATCACCAGATATTCGTTAGTATCGATAATGTATTCCGGCCTTGCCGGATCTCGCGCAATTATCGCCCATTTGTGTTCACCGTTCTCGTATATGTATTGTACTGTCTTCATAAATTATTGCCCTTTTTTGATAATCCTTATATTATCCTCGGAAAATTTGACTATGGTGCGATGCATTGTGTCTATACACGCTGATTAATTCCTCACGCAACCTTTTGTTGCATTTCTTTGACGATATATTCAATGCTATCGAGTCTCGTCTCTATACGCCTCGAAATATCGATCAGCACTTCGGTATAACCTTCCGCCTGCATCGCTTCTACTTTCGATAATACGACAAGGTTCTGCCCAATTCGGATAATATCATTGAGTCTTTTTGTTTCATTGCCGATAATCTGGCGCATTGTGGCAAATGCGGTTTCGACATTATCATTATCGCCGCTATAGGCCATACGCAGCTCAGCAACACGGGTTGAATTTGAGATCTTTACCATGTTCAACGCCAGTCTCATACTCTTTTTACGACGCATGGCCTTACGACAATCTGCAATTTCATACACCATTTCTGAAAATCGATCAGAGAGCTCCTGCATCCGCGTATCCATTTGGTGACTGAATTTACGCAGTTCCGTGGTAACACGCGTGTATGCCATTGTCTTAGAAGAAACCCGACGCGCCATGAACATCGCATTTAGAGCTGTCAAATAGACTTTGCTTGCATGATAGGTGATGTGTTTTACCTGTTGGTTAAGCTGCATAATAGTGCGTAGTGGACTGAAATCAGGCTGTGCATTCGCTATGCGTTTGTTCAATTCAACCATCCAATTGTCCCCCTGTACTGATTTTTGAAAGCTCGTCGATTGATAGAGTGGCTTCTAAATCCAGAAATTTAACAAACTGACTATTTTTTAATTTACCCATCCCCTCAAGAAAGTCCTGGCGTATATCCAAACCAAAGCCTGGCGCTGCCTCTATATCTGAACGGCGTACGTCGACAACTTCATCCACAGCATCCACAACAAATCCAAGGTCAATTTTTTCCCCATCGTCCTCCATGTCAACAATAATGATACAACTGCGTTTATTTATAGGTTGTGTGTCGAATCCTAACCTTACTGCCAAATCAACAACCGGCACGACATGCCCACGTAAGTTTATTACACCACGTATATTCGATTGGCTTAATGGTACACGGGTGTAACGGCCGTGTTCGATAATCTCTTTTATGTAGATGATGTTTGTACCAAACACCTCACCGGCAACCGTAAAGGTTAAATACTTTCCAAGAGTATCGTCTTTTACCGCCACGGCGGAGACACTCTGATCGCTTTTCACAAGCTGACCCATGGTCCTATCGGAATTGGCGATTTCTGATATTTCGCTCATAATGGCCTCCAGCATTAACCAAATTTTTCAAAATATTCTTCTGGTGCATCTTCTACCACGATTGGTTTTCTGGATGCCGTTGCTGCATGTTTGACCTTGCGCTGCGCGTCAGATTCACCTAGTTTGAAATATCCGATTATTTTTTGCAAGCTCTCAGCTTGAGCACTCATTTCTTCTGATGTTGCTGCTAATTCTTCGGATGATGCGGCACCTTGTTGTGCAGCTTTATCAAGCTGTTCCATGGCCGTAGTTACCTGCCCGACACCCGCTGACTGTTCTTCAGATGCCGCTGTAATTTCCTGGACTAAATCTGCTGTCTTTTGAATTTCAGGGACAATGTTACCAATCAAGTCACCTGCTCGTTCTGCGACTTTGACACTATTGCCAGCCAACTCGCTGATTTCCTGCGCAGAGGTTTGTGAACGCTCAGCCAGTTTTCGTACTTCATCGGCCACGACAGCAAAACCCTTACCGTGCTCACCGGCGCGGGCCGCTTCTATCGCAGCGTTCAAGGCTAGCAGATTGGTTTTATAGGCAATGTCCTCAATTAAGCTGATTTTTTCGGCTATATTTTTCATCGCGATAACCGTTTCTTTCACCGATCCGCCACCTTCGTTGGCCCTACTAGCGGCTTCTGAAGAAATGTTATTGGTCGCCTTAGAATTTTCAGTATTTTGCGCAATCGATGCACTCATTTGCTCCAGAGATGCGCTGGTTTCTTCTACACTCGCAGCTTGTTCATTGGCCGCTTGTGACAGACTTTGTGAAGTAGAGCTGATTTCCTTAGACGCCGATGCCATATTTCTAACATTGCTGGATACCTCAACTAATACACCCTGAATTGTTTCGATGAAACCGTTTAGCGCTCTGGCAGTTTGTCCCAACTCATCTTTACCAAAATCAGGTAAACGGTAGGTTAGATCGCCATCACCATCACGAAGATCATCAGCCGCCACTTTCATTGCATTTATCGGGCTAGTAATCATGCGGGTAATCCACCAGCCAATGCCGATCGCTAGAATAACGATCACGGTGCTTAGAACGAGCATGAAATTATTCAGCCACGTTGCGGCTGTATGAGACGCAGCGACATCCGTTGCCATTAAGGAATTTTGGTTAAACGCCATGGTAGATAAATTTTCCATTATAGCCGCCGCACGGGGCGCTGCTTTTGTTCCCAACCAGTAGTTTGCTAAATTCCACTGCTTACTACCTCGAATCTTGAACATTTGCTGTGGTAAATCCTTGAACGCAGCGCGCGCATCTGAAAATTTCTTAAAGGCAACTTGTTGCTGCTGGTTAAATAGATGTGCGTTGGCGCTAAGATCAGCGAAGCGTCTAATATTTTTCTTCCACATCTTGTTAAAACGGTCAGCAAACACTTGATCGCCAGTCAATAGAAAGGCTCGAATATTCGCCAATGCACGCGCGGTGGTACCACGCACATCGGCCATCATGCCAAGCATGTCCTTGCGTGCGGGAGTTGCCGGTAAGCCCGTTTCAATATTGATGATGTTGGTAATTTCACTAACCAGTATGCTCGCCTTCGGCGCCGCTTTTTGTACCAGGAGTTGTGTGGCGGGCGTATTTTCTAACGTGCCACTGATATCTTCAATCTCCTTTTGCGCCACTCTAAAATCCACCAGCAGTTTGCTAATACTAGATAGGCGTTCTATATTTTTAGGATTGGTCCAGTTATTAGAAAATGTTTCCAGTTTTGCTAATGCTTCATCAAGGCCCTTCCATGCCTCTAATCTTTCTTTTTTAAATTTGTCTTTACCGAGGATCATCCAGCCTCGTAAAGCAGCCAGAGAACGATAAACATTTTTTTCCATTTCAGTAGACGCCAGTAAAGTCGGTGCACGTAAATCGATAACGCGCATATCCAGGCTTTCGACATCCGCTACTTGGGTATAAGTCATAACGGAAAGGATAACTACCAGCCCTGCAACTAGGCCGAAACCACTGAGTAATTTTTTACCGATAGTTAAATTTGCAAACCATTTCATGACGGGTCTCCTGTGTAATGGTTATATTGTCATTTTACAAAACTTATATTAGATTACCGGTTCAGTGCCAACTTTGGTGAATTATTTAGTAATCCAATAAATAGAATATTAACCACCAGGCCAGTAAAATGGACTTAGCGCTGGTGTTAACGCCTTTTTAACTAATGAGCCTGGTAAACACATATGTTGGTTGGCGAACCGTTCAACTGAAACGCCTCATTAATAGGAATTAAAATTGCCTCACTGTAAGAGCGAGAGACTGATACGCTATATTCTGCGATTTCAACTTATATACTTTGTCTGGTAATTGTTTATCACTGCCACTCTTGTCAATTCTGCTAACAGTCAGTGGACATTACTCGAAGCATGTATCAGTTGCCCAGTTTGGTTGGTCTGTTGAACCATGCGTTGCACCAGGTTAGGAATATCTAGAATAACGGCCACATCACCGGTACCGAGAATAGTGGCGCCGCTTATTCCGCGCAGGTTCTGCAGTATTTTACCCATTGGTTTAATGACCGTCTGAAACTCTCCTAATAGCTCATCAACCACAATTCCGGCCTTATAACCCGCAAATTCGACCACCACGATATTCTGACTCACATTTGCCTTTTGAACTTCGTCAAACATCTTGTCTAGTTGAACAAAGGGCAAAACTTCGCCACGAAGATTAATATAACCCTGCTCACTATTGGTTGAAGATCGAACTTCATCGAGTTCAATACATTCGAGCACCATATCAAGTGGGATAACATAACAAGACTCGCCAACACCAACCATGAAACCATCAATTATGGCGAGAGTGAGAGGCAATCGAATGGATATTTTAGTCCCGACACCCAATTGGCTATCAATATCGATTGTGCCACGTAAAGATTCGATATTACGTTTAACGACGTCCATACCGACTCCCCTACCTGACAAATTAGTCACTTTCTCTGCTGTGGAGAAACCGGATTCAAATACCAATTTATGGATTTCATGATCCGTTAGCACCTGACCTTCAACAATTAGGTTACGCTCTAATGCCTTGGACAGGATTTTGTCACGATCTAAACCGCGGCCATCGTCTTCGACTTCAATAACGATGCTGCCGGATTCATGGAAGGCGTTGAGTTTCAAATTACCCTCTTTCGGTTTTTCACTCAATGATCGTTCTTCGGCGGTTTCTATTCCATGATCCATGGCGTTGCGTACCAGATGCATAAGGGGATCACCGATTTTTTCGATAACCGTTTTATCTAGCTCGGTATCCGCGCCACATATTTCCAGATGAATGTTTTTACCTAGTTCTCCACTAACATCTCGTACCACACGCTTGAATCTGTTAAACGATTCACCTATTTGCACCATGCGCAAATTTAGTGCACTGTCACGTATTTCTTCTACCAATCTAGACATTTGCGACATGGCTTCGAGTAGGTTCTCATCATCCAATCTCGTCGCCAAAAGGTTAGTGGTTGCACCGGATATTACCAATTCACCCACCAAGTTAATCAAGTCATCAAGCTTATTGGCATCGACGCGTAATACTTTTGCACCAGAACCCAATTTGTTGCGCGATACCACTTGTTTCTTGATGGCCAATTCGACAATTTCATGTTGCAAGATTTTATTTTCAACCAAAATCTCACCAATCTTCGATTTTTCACCCAGCGGTGGTTTACCCACGCTTTCGCTTTGCACTTTTAGCGCCTCATCTAATTCCCGTTGGGTTAGCGCACCGCTAGACATAAGAAGCTCACCC
>JBGMRO010000246.1:0-6176 GCA_048061555.1 Thiohalomonadales bacterium
GCCTAGATTTGGGGTTACCCAGTCCATAGCCGGCGATTTTGCACAACGCTTATACGTAAATTCGATTCCTGAATTAACTATGCATACTTCGAATAATGACACAATTGAGTTTTTTTAATATCAGAAAAGTTAAAGTAACTAAAGTAGAACTAGTTAAACCTAAATATTAGAATGGTACCGGACTAACGATACTCAGGTCTTGTTTGCTGATTGGGTGAATAAACTGTAGCCTCTGTGCGTGCAACAAAAGACGCGGCGCGAGTGATCGAACATCAAGATCGGCGTATAATTCATCGCCCAAAATAGGGTGACCGATGGACTGACAATGCACTCGAAGTTGATGGCTGCGACCCGTGAGTGGTGTCAATTCCAAACGACTCGTATTATCGCTAGCTTGGTCGATGACACGGTAATGTGTCAATGCGGCCTTACCACTGATTATATCGACCTTTTGTCTAGGGCGGTTAGGCCAATCGGCGATCAGGGGGTGTTCCATTTTACCTACCTTTGTTTCTAAGCGGCCTGCAACAATGGCGACATAAGTTTTTTGTATGTGCCGTTGGGCAAACAGACGTGCTAGCGCAGATTGCATTTGTTTATGCAGGGCCATCAGGTATAGGCCCGATGTGGACATATCCAATCGATGTACCACGAGCGCATCAGGATAGACCATTTTTATACGGGTCGATAGACAATCCTGCTTATCGCTACCTCGCCGCGGGACACTGAGTAGACCGCTAGGCTTCTCTACCATGAGAATATGCTCATCCTGATATAAGATATCTAAGCCGGTATTTGTGGGTGGATTGTAACTTGTGATATTCATCGACCAAGAGTTTCACTATATACCAAGAATTATGTGGTAACATTCTGTCTGCAACAAAGGTTTTGATTCTTTAATTAATACTTGTTGTTTGCTAGATGATATTTTCAGGCTGAATTAATTACTGCTAATCGTTAACTATGTCAAATAATAAAAAGTCAATCGAAGCTAAAAGTTCTACTGAAAAAACTCAATATATCATACCGGCAAATTTCTATATTGGTTTATTTCTAATTACCGCCAGCACCTTAATGTTACAACTCGTTCAAACGCGAATTTTGTCCGTCGTGGCGTGGTATCACTTGGCATTTTTTGCCATTAGTATGGCAATGTTTGGCCTAACGGGAGGAGCCGTCTGGGTATATCTACGGCGTGACCGTTTTACTTTTAAGTCATTACCCCATGACCTACAATATTTTGGCGCCGCATTCGCCATAACCACGGTTGTTTGCCTCGTCATTCAAATGACGCTAGTCCCTATTACAGTGCAATCGCTGACATGGGTATTCGTTTGGCTAGAGATTGCGCTGAGTATGGCCATCCCCTTTTTCTTTGCGGGTGTCGTGGTGAGTCTCGCGCTAACACGCAGTCCATTTTCGATTGGTATAGTCTATGGTGTCGACCTGATAGGGGCGGCGATAGGATGTCTCGGTGTTTTGTTATTACTCGATTTTACCGATGCACCCTCTGCAATTCTTTGGGTCGCCGTGCTCGCGTCTATCGGTGCACTTTTTTTTGCTCGCTCAGCGACGGATAATTCGGCAAAGCAAAACGCGTTTCTTGCAAGCTTTTTGTTGCGGCCTAAATTGATGGTATTATTTCTTGCAGTATTTGCAATACTAAATGGTACTACCGATTATGGTCTGCAACCCATAGCGGTTAAAGGCAAGTTCGAAGGGGGAAATACCCATATTTTTCGGGAGTGGAACTCTTTTTCCCGCATAGCCGTTTACGACAATATCTATAAGGCGCCCCACATGTGGGGGCCTTCACCCAAATTACAATATAATACGAGACCGATACGTCAACGATACTTAAACATTGATGGAGATGCAGGCACTACGGCGTTCCGTTTTACCGGTGATAAACGCGAAGTCGAATTTTTAAAATATGACGTAACCAATCTAGCCTATTTCATACCCGATCAAAAACGTGCGGCCATTATTGGCGTGGGAGGTGGTCGCGATATACTGTCTGCATTTGTATTTGATATCAAAGACATTACGGGAATTGAGATTAATCCCATTTTTATCCAATTGTTGACAGAAAAGCCCGGCTTTGTTGAGTTTACTAACCTGAATAATTTGGAAGGGGTAAAGTTTGTCGTAGACGAAGGACGTAGTTGGTTTGCGCGCACCGAGAGCAAATTTGATGTGATTCAAATGAGTTTAATCGATACCTGGGCGGCGACTGGCGCAGGCGCGTTTACATTGAGTGAAAATGCGCTGTATACCGTGCAGGGCTGGAAAACCTTTCTGGATCGTTTAACGCCAGAAGGGGTGTTTACGGTCAGTCGATGGTATAACCGAACCACAGTGAATGAGACAGGTCGCATGCTAAGTTTGGCGGTTGCCACACTATTTGAACTGGGGGTTACCGACCCGAGGCGACATATTTTCCTGGCATCGCAACAAAACATCGCCACCTTGATTATATCTCGTACGCCATTATCAAGTGAGAGTTTGAATCCACTCACTAATATGGCGAATAGGTTAGAGCATACCGTATTGATTAGTCCGACAGTTACACCGAAGTCTGAGGTGTTAACCCATATTATTAATGCGATTGATCGAGACCATCTTGATCGTTACACCGATACACTGGAATTTGACCTTAGCCCACCGACCGATAATCGCCCGTTCTTTTTTAATCAATTACGTATTACGAATCCTTTGCATACATTGCGCGTGGCGAAAGGTCTTGTGGGTACGGGTGCGACAAATGGCGGCATAAGACAGGGTAATCTCGTCGCTACCGCTACGTTGATAGTGCTTTTTTTGGTGGCTTTACTGTTGGTATTGGCGACCCTTGTTATTCCGTTGCGTCATGCCCTTAAAGATGTTGGTCGTAACTTGGTTGTGGGGGGTAGTTTGTATTTTTTACTTATCGGCTTTGGGTTCATGATGGTGGAAATTGGTCTGTTGCAACGTATGAGCGTATTTCTTGGCCACCCCATATATTCTCTCAGCATCATTCTATTCACGCTTATTTTATCAATGGGTATCGGCAGTCTAGTCTCCGATAGACTAAAATTGGATACGCAGTCTAAGTTTGTAGTATGGGTCTTGCTGACCAGTGGATACCTAATGCTGCTGCCGCTGTGGATGCCAGATATATTGACGAATTTTAATGGTACAAGCTTATGGCTTAGGGCGGCGATTAGCGTAGCGATAATTACACCCGCTGGCTTATTGCTGGGTTATGGCTTCCCAACCGGGATGAATTTGGTTTCCAATATCGACCGTAGGCCTACCCCTTGGTTCTGGGGGATTAACGGCGCGGCCGGTGTGCTGGCGTCCATAATCGCGATCGCTTGCAGTATATCACTGGGGATTAACGCAACAGTGACAATCGGGGCAGTGGCCTATTTGCTACTGATACCCGTGACGATTGCTTTCTTTTGGAAGAAACAGGATTTCATAGAATCCACAGAAATAGCCTGATGTGCATTCCTACGATGGAACGGTCTTTCTTCACCTGTCTCAGCTTCATATCCTTTTTTTGGTTCTCGTTCTTAATGTTAATGGGACAGTAGTGTATATTATGGTCGTATCTATTATTGATCCTATATAAGCAATGAGCTAATTTATTTGATGAGTACATGAATATGAAACTAACACAATATCAAGCGCGCATCATTGGTTGTTTGTTAGAGAAGGAAACCACCACGCCTGAGCAATATCCGTTGTCGTTAAATTCGTTGACTAATGCCTGTAATCAAAAAAGTAACCGAGAACCGGTTTTATGCTTAGAAGAAACGACCGTGCAGGTCGTTTTGGACGAATTGACTAAGGCCCGATTAGTCGTAGAAAAGACCGGCTTTGGCAGTCGCATTTCGAAATACCAACAGCGTTTTTGCAATACCGAACTCGGTAACGTACAACTCACCGAGCAAGAGCGTGCAATTGTCTGTGTGATGTTGTTGCGGGGCCCACAGACGCCAGGGGAATTACGTGGTCGTACCGCACGCTTGGCGAAATTCAATGATATGCAGGAAATCGAATCCGTATTACAGCAATTGATGCAACGACCGGATGGGCCTTATGTCTGTAGACTTGCTAGGGTGCCTGGCAAACGCGAAGTTCGTTATGCTCATTTATTTGCCGATGAAGTCATACAACCAGATACGGTCGATAACGATGGGCCACCTAATAATAATATCAGCAACAGTCCCATTGACTCTCGTATTGATGCTTTGGAGCAGCGGCTGGATAAAATGCAGTTAGAGATGGAAAATCTACAACAGCAGATTGAGGTGATGAAAAACGCTTAGGACTCAAGTCTCGTGTTCGAGTTAAATCATGAGCTGTGGACCCTTGTTGGATGCGCTCTGCCTATCCAGCCAACATTCTAGTGGTGAACTAATGCCTAACCGCGATTAATCTCATTGAATTATGGTATGGAACTGCGAAACTTAGTGTAATGCCTGGTTAGTTCGGCGGATATAGGCTATGCTAAACGCGCAAAATCCTGCACTGGCGGGTTGTTACTATTATTGTCGATATTGATATTGTCGAGATCAAGCTATTTTCGTTACCCTAAAATAACACCTATGGCCACAGACCAAAAAGTTTCCATCTCCAGCTTGGATATTCCAGATAGCCTACAAAAAGGCGTGCTCGACATGGGTTTCACCCAGTGCACTCCGATCCAGGCGGAGACGCTACCTATTGCCTTAGCGGGTAAGGATGTCGCGGGTCAAGCACAGACCGGCACCGGTAAGACTGCGGCATTTCTAATTGCGTGCTACAACCGGCTGCTGCGTGAGGCGGGGGATGCTAAGCGACGTAAAAACCAACCCAGGGCAATTATTATTGCGCCGACCAGGGAGTTGGCGATCCAGATCTACAGGGATGCCGAGGCCTTAGGTAAATATACCGAAATTCGCTTAGGTTTAGCCTACGGTGGCGAGAACTATGAAAAACAGCGGTGCTGTATAGAAGACGGTGTCGATATCTTGATCGGAACGCCCGGGCGCATAATCGACTATTTTAAGCAAAAGGTGTTCGATCTCAAGGCGATTCAAGTGCTCGTATTGGATGAAGCCGACCGAATGTTTGACCTCGGTTTCCTGAAGGATATCCGCTTTCTATTACGTCGCATGCCTGATCCAGATAAACGCTTGAACATGCTGTTTTCAGCGACCTTGTCGTTCCGTGTGCATGAATTGTCTTATGAGCACATGAATAATCCGACTGAAATCGTTATCGAAGCCCAGCAAGTGACTGCGGAGAAGGTAGTAGAATCGATATATTTTCCCGCCAAGGAAGAGAAAATCCCTTTACTGTTGGGTCTGCTGGCGCAACTCGATGTCCGTCGTACCATGATTTTTATCAATACTAAACGGGTTGGTGAGACGGTGCAGGCCTATCTGAAAGGGAACGGGTTGGATTCTGCTATTATTTCGGGTGATGTTCCACAAAAAAAACGGGTAAAAATTCTTCAACAGTTTTCGGAAGGCGTATTACCGATACTTATCGCGACAGATGTAGCCGCTAGAGGGTTGCATATTCCAGAGGTCAGTCATGTCTTCAATTACGACCTGCCGCAAGATCCAGAAGATTATGTGCACCGTATCGGTCGTACCGCGAGGGCCGGTGCCACGGGCGACGCACTTAGTTTTGCCTGTGAGGAATATTCCTTTTCCTTGATGGAGATCGAAGAATATATCGGCCACAAAATTCCTGTGGAACCCGTTACCCAGGATATGCTTATTGACCCCAAACGACCCATACGAGAAAAACAGAGCAAGAGTGACCGACCGCGCACTAAACACGCCAAACCACGCAATAGTCAAGGTCCTAATAGCGGAAATAGACAACAATCAAGGACGCGCCGTAAACCGACTAAAAGTGATAATTCGCAACCACCGACTCGATCTGATTAAACCTCTATATGAATAAAGAGGCAGTGTTCGACATTCCCGCAGTCGACTGTGGCAAAATACTCCCCATCGACCTACAGCAACGCAGTCGTGTGGTCAGTCAGACACACCGCTATATCGAGTTGGCGGGCGACTTGTTTAATAAAAATTTTCCTGTCATCCCGATCGGTTTCAATCTTAGTGGGTACTCGGCGGGCGTTTATCGTCGCTGTGGTAAGCAGCGTGAGATTCGATTTAACCCGTATATTT
>JBGMRO010000247.1:0-6151 GCA_048061555.1 Thiohalomonadales bacterium
CTGGTATGTCATTAGCCTATTTGGGACCGATCAGCTCGGTATTGTCGCTAAGACGACCCAGTGCCTCTATCAGCTCGACGCAAACTTGAGTGAAACCAGCATGAATCGATTGGGTGATTATTTCACCATGATGATGTTTGTGCAGTATAGCGGTGACATTAAAAAACTACGCAGCCGTTTTCAAGGCATTGCAGACGATATGAATTTGCAATTTCACTTAGATAAAATTGAACAGCATATTCATTCCCAGCTAACGCCCAATATCCGCATATGCTGTTACAGTAGCGATAGATCTGGTCTCGTCGCGCAAGTAAGCGCAGAACTACTCAGGCAACAGGTTAATATTGTCAACGTACAAACCGATGTAAGCAACCAGGACTCGAATTCCCTATTCATAATGACCATAGAGGGAATCATGCCGGTCACGACAAATACTGAAGGGGCAAAGAATACTGCATCTGAGCATTTAACGGACTCTATTGCTACGTTAAAACAACAAGGTATCGATATCCATGTCGAAACTATAGAAACGCTTGTTGGTTGAGACGTACAGCCACTCAAACGATAGCGATGACAATTCTAGATATATTGCATACACCCGACGAGCGTCTTAAAAGAACCGCCGCGATTGTAACCGACTTTAATGCTACGCTAGACCAACTCGTGCAAGATTTGCATGACACTATGCAAGCTGGCCCGGGTGGAGTCGGCATTGCGGCCCCACAGGTGGGCATCTCAAAACGCTTGGTTATTGTGGATGTATCATCGAAACCTAAGATTAAACAGCACGGTCTACTCGTTTTAGTCAATCCTGAAATCATTGCTTGGCAGGGATTCAAAATAGGCCGAGAGGGATGTCTGTCTGTACCCGATTTCACCGGCAATGTCATTCGAGCCACGAGTATTGTGATACAGGCACAGAACCCGCAGGGTGAAAAATGCGAATTTGAGTGTGAGGGCTATGAGGCACGCGCGATTCAACACGAAATCGACCATCTCAATGGCATTTTATTCCTGGATCGATTGGTAAGTCCTCGTGCCGATTTATTTCCACGCCAGACAAAATAATTTTTGACTTACTACTGTCGGATATCAACCATGCACGGGCACTCACTTCATATATTCAAGGCGATATTATTGTTATTTTTGTTACCCAGTATTATAGCTTGCGCACACCAAAACGATGTCAAGAAATACACCATCGCCCCTGATAAAATTAAACATTTCTCCGTTAGCTTAGGCATCAGTGCAGCGAGCGCTGCCCACTATAAACATAAAAACGATGCCGATGCTTGCAAATCAGCGGCAATTGGATTTGGCCTATCAATGAGCGTAGGTATCGGCAAAGAAACCTATGATAAATTTATCAAAAAAACATTTTGGGATTGGGGGGATATGGCCGCGAATCTAGTAGGCAGTACACTAGGCAGTTTGCTAGGCTCTGGCTGCCCTTAAGTCGGTATTAATATTGGCGTCGTATCATGGTATATTTATAATCACAGAAAACAATAGCAATCACCCAAATAGGCCATACGAAAATGCCACCTGAAAAATCACAACAATTACCCACTGCAGAAGAGGCCTTACCTGGGCGACAAGAACCGATGCAGATCACACCGATACACTTTGTCAATGGCAATACACTGGTTACCCCCTTTCCGACTCATATGCAGAGCTGCCTCATGGGACTAGGCTGTTTTTGGGGGGCTGAGAAAATATTCTGGAATACGCAAGGAATATTTTCTACCGCCGTGGGTTACGCCGGTGGCCACACACCTAACCCAAGTTATCATGAAGTGTGCTCAGGCGACACCGCTCACAATGAAGTTGTACAGGTAGTGTTTGATCCAAAGATTATTAGCTTTGCCTCACTTTTACACCTATTTTGGGAGTCCCACGATCCCACACAAGGGATGCGCCAGGGAAATGATCGCGGCACACAATATCGCTCCGGCATCTATGTGTCCACCGAACAGCAGCGTAATAACGCTCTTGAGACACAAAAACATTTTCAACAACGGCTATTAAACGCGGGCAAGGACACCATAACCACAGAAGTCATACTCGACGCCATTTTTTATTATGCCGAAGACGACCATCAACAATACTTAGCCAAAAACCCGCAGGGTTACTGTGGCCTGGGTGGTACAGGCATCAAGTATTTTGATTAACGTATGCAGTATTCTAGCGTCCGTAAAAACCTATGCCGGTAGATCTTCATAACAGATAAAGACCATATCCGCTGCCGCATCTCGATTTGGAATGAGCGCTTGATAGTCCGCAGAATGGTACCAATCATCAATAGCGGTTAAATTTGGGAACTTGACCACTACCGCCGCTTGTGCCGAATGTTCGCCTGCGAGGGTCTTGACTTGCTTTCCCTTTACCAAAAACTCACCGCCAAATGGGGCAAACGTCGCCCCCGCAGCACTCGCATAGCTTTTAAATTTTTCTGGATCTTTTACTGTTGTATGTACAATCAGAAATGAACTCATTATGTATCCTTGTTTTAACTCAAGTTTCTGATTTCAGTGGCTCGTTAATACCGTACCACTCTGCAATAGGGTGGATGCGCTTCGCTTATCCACCAAGGGTCAGCACCGTTAAACTCTTGAACTCTGAAACTTGAGTTATAATACGATTAATTTAGGATTATTACTGTCAGGTGTTAGACTAACCGAAACATAGTTTTAGAAAAACCCCCGATAAATGCACTTCGACTTTGCAATTACGCAACAAAAGGATCGTGATGGAGAAAAATTTTGAAACGCTTATTGATCTCTGGTTTGATCCCAAAGTAAAGCCATTATGGTATAACTCCACACAGGCCTTTGATTCACAGTTGCGTCAAGATTACCTTGAGCTGTACCACTCTGCCCTCACGAGTAATTTGCAGCACTGGCAAGAAACCGCCCTAGGGTCGCTGGCACTGGTGATTTTACTGGATCAAATACCCTTGAATATTTTTCGCGGCGAAGCAGAATGTTTTGCGGCTGAACAAGTGTCTAGAGATGTGGCAACAGATGCCATCACACGTGGATTTGATAAGGCATTGAATGGCGAGCAAAAGGCCTTTTTATACTTGCCCTTTATGCATAGCGAGGATATTTCTGACCAGGACAAGTCTTTAGCACTCTTTAAGGAGGCCGGCCTAAATGACAATCTAAAATACGCAGAACACCATAGAGATATCATCCTACGCTTTGGGCGTTTTCCACATCGTAATTCGATTTTAGGCAGGGTTAATAGCAAGGCTGAGACGGAATATCTCGCCTCGGAAAATGCCTTTTTAGGATAATGCCTCAACCGTAAGATCCATACAGCTCCATTTTCGCAGGGGCTATTGCGCAGAAAGCATTGGTGGATACGCTATGCTTATCCACCACCTTCTATTTATAACAAAGAAGGGATGCTACCGATTCGCGCCAGGTCGCCTCATCATCGCGCAGTACTTTTTCCATATCTTCTATAGTGGCGACCGGGTCCTCGATCCATTCTCTAATGGTTTCACCACCATTAATGACGTCAAAGGCAAGCCTTTCTTCCTCATACTCATAGTGAAAATCACGCCATAGCGGATAATCTGGCTGGTGTAATTTTATTGCCTTTAAAAACAGGATGACCAACCTAAAAGGTTTAAAATTTTGGTGCTGGTAATTCGTGTTATCGGTATGCACATGTAGCCCATCGCAGAGCTGATTTGCATATTTGTGAAACGTGGGTTGGAAATAACACGGGCGGATACTAGCACCCATTAACCATTCGGGTGCCAGCGCTGTCATTTTTGTCAAGAGGGCTTTGCCATTGATGTCGGGTGCCCCCATCACTTCTAAGGCCACGGTGGTTCCACGACCTTCCGATAGTGTCGTACCTTCCAATAATACGGAGCCTGCATAAAAGCGACACATATTGAGCGACGATGCGTTCGGGCTTGGATTCACCCAAGACAGTTGCGACAATGGCCAACCATAACCCGGGGCTTGGTTAATTTGATACCCTTCCATCTCAACGACCTTGAGATCTACCGATAAGTGATGATATTTCACAAACCACCGCGCCAATTCTCCCAAAGTCAATCCATGTCGCATGATGATCTCACCCGCACCGACAAAGCTTTGCCAACCCGGTTGTAATAAACTGCCCTCGATGGGTCGACCGGCGGGGTTGGGTCGATCAAGTATCCAAATAGATTTAGCGTGTTGTGCGCAAGACTCTAATAGATACAGTAACGTCGTCGCATACGTATAGATTCGACAGCCGATATCTTGTATATCAAATAGCAGGACATCAAAACTCTCCATCATCTGAGCGGTAGGACGACGTACATCTCCATACAAGCTATAAACGGGAATATGGTGAATGGGATCCCGATAGTCTTGTGACTCGACCATGTTATCCTGTTTCTCTCCACGTAAACCATGTTGTGGTCCAAAAGCTGCGCATAATTCAATCCCGGAACAGGCCATTAAAACGTCCATGCTATGTTCGAGTTGGGATGTTACAGACGCAGGATGTGCCGCAAGCGCGACCCGTTTCCCTTGCAATTGACTTTGCAGCCCAGGGTCTTGCAGTAATCTATCGATACCAAGCTTCATGTGTTAGGGGTCCCCCAAAAAACTTAATCCTAGAGTAACTACTCAGGCAGTCCCGGTAAAGCTTCATCTCTACGTTCCTTCCCGTTATATATAGAGAAGGGTCATTTACCCATGTAAACTCACACTTAGTTACTGTTACTCTATGTTGTTAATAGGTAACTGCTCATCCCCTACCGCGTTTCATGTGGGCACAAAAAACGTGCCCACCCTACCATTTAGCTCAACTTTAAGTCGGTTTTTGTAGGGTGAGCACATCTTTTTGTGCCCACATGCCAATCTAGATATCAATTAAGAATGTATCGCGTTGGTGGAAATCAGGCGAGTCACCCTGATGCGAAAGTGCATAATAAAATACGTCGCCTTGCACATTTTCGATTATCGCAGACGTGCCAATATCAAGCAGTTTACCCTGATATTCTTTGTCCAGAATAAAGGTGACCTCCGTTAGGATTTTTGCTTCAATACAACCATTTCGCACATGTACATCGGGTACAGCAACTAATTCTTTACGTTCTCGATATTTCTTAAACGCATATACCGCCCAGTCACGGGAAGGTGAAAAATTAAATTCCAGATAGTCGGAATCATATTTTGTCGCTATAAATAACTCAAAACAAGTGGTTCGCCACAAGTCGTCCTTGGGTTGTGGGTCCTTGCTATCTTCTGGCCAATGAACATCTAGCACTCCCGAACCCGATATTCGGTACTGAATCTTCAAGGTGGACTGTTTGATTTGTATGGTACCCGCGATGTCTATCTGCGGTGGTACGAGTTCACTGAGCGGAGGATTTGGGAACTTAAACGGCACCAATCCAAAATGAAGTTGCCGTACTGCCTCCGCCACTGCCACACTACACGTCCTTAACCAAATCGTCCATAGTGTGTCGTAAATGTTCAGCCTTGGTATTTGAGATTACAAACACCCAGGATTCAAATTTTTTATTCAGTTCCTCAACTTCGGTCTTTGTCAGCTGGACATCTTTGAGTGGTGGTACAACCGGGTTCGGTGGGGTAGTAGCGGAACCACCGGCATCTGAACTTATTGCCGCAGGTTCAGAAACCACTTCGCGGACTGCCGGATCAAAGGATGCGGAAAATTTCGCATAGGTTTTAGAACCTTTTTTGACCGTTGTTACCGATAACAACAACCCGTCGTAAGTCGTAAATGTAGCCAGCATCACATCATTTTCAAACGAAGGTGCTTTTTCGTTCGTAACAGATTTAACTCCCTGAATAATAATGTTTTGGGTGCCTTCACTGATCGCATTGATTGTCGTTGCAGAATTCACCACTTTTTTATTGGGAATATTTAATAATACAAAATCTTTGTCACCTCGATTTTCTTTTTTAATCGTAACAATGGATTTTTTCCCTTTCGTAATAACCACTTGAGATACACGATCCGCAGTAATACTAAATAACTCTGAGCGAATCCAGTCACGGGGTTTGATATCAGCATATAATTCGCCTTTTACCAACCACGACTGTCGATCATGTGCCTTTCGCACGTAAAGCGAATCCGTATTTGAATTGGAAATATTACTAGAACGTTGCTT
>JBGMRO010000248.1:0-6140 GCA_048061555.1 Thiohalomonadales bacterium
TCAAAAGTACAAAATGAAAGCAGTAGCGCGATCACGAATCATATTATTCGAGGCCTACGCGAGGGCGCGCTAATAATCTTTGGCACGATCGCCGTCTACCTCAGTGCGTCTTTGGTGACTTTTGATCCCAATGATCCGGGTTGGTCGCACAGCCAGAGCGCGGCTGCCGCGAGCAATGCCGGTGGCGTTGCGGGTGCTTGGTTCTCTGATATTTTTTTGTATTTATTTGGTTATATGGCCTATCTTTTTCCCCTGTTAATCGCCTATACAGGCTGGTTATTATTTAAGGGAAGAAAAACTGCAGACAGTATCGATATTCCAATGAGCGTATTTCGTGCAGTCGGGTTTGTACTGACCTTATCGGCTGGTACAGGATTGTCGGCACTACACTTTGTCGAGGCCCAGAATTTGCCGCTCAATGCCGGCGGCGTATTAGGTAATGTTGTCGGTCAAGGTCTGGTGGATAATTTTAATTTTCTCGGCGGAACGCTTTTTTTAACGGCGCTATTGTTGACTGGTATCACCCTATTGACGAGTTTGTCGTGGATTCGTTTGATCGATAATACCGGCCGCATAACATTGCGTGCGATGGCTTGGGTATTCAGCTTTGGTGGTAGATTACGAGAGCGACGGGAGCAGCGTGAAGCTAAGTTGGAACGGGTTGAATACATCGCGATAGAGAGTCGCAAAAGTGCCAAACGGATCGCGCCCACCATCACGGAAAAAGTCCAAAGCGTGGATATTTCGGATCGGATCTACCGCGAGCAACAGGTTCCCTTATTTAAGTCCGACGGCGATGGTTCATTGCCTTCGCTCAGTTTGCTCGACCCGCCTGAGCCGCCAAAAAATAACGTCTCTAAAGAATCTCTTGAGGCGATGTCTAGACTGGTGGAGCTAAAATTAAAGGATTTTGGTGTCCAGGTGAACGTGGTCGCGGTACATCCTGGCCCGGTAGTGACGAGTTATGAGTTAATGCCGGCAGCCGGCGTCAAAGTGAGCCAGATAACGAATTTGGCCAAGGATTTGGCACGCTCACTTTCTGCAATCAGTGTGCGCGTAGTCGAGATAATACCGGGTAAATCGACCATCGGATTAGAGATTCCAAACGAAGAGCGCGAGATAGTCCGTCTCTGCGAAGTACTACAATCGAAGCAATTTGATAATGCGAAATCACCATTGACGATTGCCTTGGGTAAAGACATTTCGGGTCGCTCCCAAGTGGCTGACTTGGGTAAGATGCCACACCTACTGGTCGCCGGTACCACCGGCTCGGGTAAATCAGTGGGATTAAACGCGATGGTATTGAGTATTTTATACAATTCGACCCCGGACCAAGTCAGGTTGATTATGATCGATCCCAAGATGTTGGAGTTATCTGTCTATGAGGGGATTCCACATTTATTGGCGCCAGTGGTCACGGATATGAAACAGGCCGCTAACGCTTTGCGTTGGGGTATCAACGAAATGGAACGCCGCTATCAATTGATGTCTCACATGGGGGTGCGGAATCTTGCCGGTTATAATAAAAAAATCGCCGAGGCCGAGAAATCGGGGGAACAACTCAAAGACCCCTTTAAAAAACCCGACCCACTCGATCCCGAAGAGACAGTCTATTTCCTAAGTCATTTACCCAACATTGTCATTGTCATTGATGAATTGGCAGACATGATGATGGTGGTGGGTAAGAAAATGGATGAGCTTATAGCACGACTGGCGCAAAAGGCCCGAGCGGCTGGGGTACATTTAATATTAGCCACCCAGAGACCCTCCGTGGATGTACTCACCGGATTGATTAAGGCCAACATTCCTACCCGTATCGCCTTTCAGGTATCGGCCAAGGTCGATTCACGTACGATACTAGATCAGGGTGGTGCGGAGCAGTTATTGGGGCACGGCGATATGTTATATCTAGCACCGGGCACGGGAATCCCATTACGTGTACATGGCGCCTTTGTATCGGATCATGAGGTTCATCGTGTGGTTGCAGACCTGAAAGAACGAGGTGCACCACAGTACATCGATGAAGTACTGGACGGCCCGTCAAACTCAGGTAGTGAAATTCCTGGGATGGGCAGCGGTGGTGAGGAACTCGATGAACATTACGACACCGCGGTCAGAATAGTGACTGAGACACGTCGTGCTTCTGTATCTAGTATCCAGCGCCGCTTAAAAATAGGTTACAATCGGGCTGCTAGAATTGTCGAGCAAATGGAATTAGATGGGGTAGTGGGTCCACCGCAGACGAATGGCATGCGCGAAGTTATTGCACAGGCGCCGCCGCCGGATCATTAATAAGGTAAAAGGTAAAAATTCCGAATAGGCATCGACGTCCGAGAGCATCATAGGTAAATATTTACATGCTGAATTTGTCAAAATGGGTTGCAGTACTTTTGATTTTTGTTTGCACGACTGCGGTTTCAGCAGAAACGGGCAAACAAAGGTTGCTGCGGTTTTTTGCTGAAGTGAAAAGTTTGCAAGCCGATTTTACCCAGCAAATGCAGAGCAAAGACTTTGCGGAGATCGAAAAGTCGACAGGAACATTACAGATGCAACGACCTGGGCGGTTTCGCTGGGACTACAAGATACCGTTCGAACAACAACTCATTGCAGACGGGAAAAACCTCTGGATCTATGATGTGGAGCTGGAGCAGGTGATGGTGCAACCCCTGGAAAAGGTGTTGGGCAATACACCTGCCGGTCTATTATCGGGTGACGCCAAGGTCAGTGATCGTTTTATCATTCGTGATATTGATCCGATGGATGAGGCCCGTGAATTGACCTGGATAGAGCTGACACCGAAGGATGCGGAGGCCAGCTTTCAGGTGCTACTGATGGCCTTTGGTAAGGATCTGGATCAATTGTTATTGACCGACAGCTTTGGCCAGAAGACGAAAATCGTATTATCTAACTTAGTGCGCAATCCAGTGATTGACCCGGCCGTGTTTAATTTCATACCGCCACCCGGTGTGGACGTACTGGGTGAATCCGAATAGGGACATCGCAACGTGATGGATGTCGAGAATCAAGATTTACTCAGTACACAGCCAACCTACCGACCCCTGGCCGACCGACTGCGTCCACGCCGTATCGAACATGTCATAGGTCAAACTCATTTGCTCGACCCGGGTAAGCCTTTATATCAAGCCATCAGTCATGGTCATATACATTCTATGATTTTATGGGGACCTCCGGGCACCGGCAAGACCACGTTGGCGCGATTGTTCGCCGAAACGGTGGAAAGCCATTTCCTGAGTATTTCTGCGGTGTTGAGCGGGGTCAAGGAGATTCGTGCCGCAATCGACGTGGCCCAGCTAAAACAGGCACAGACGGGTCGATCTACGGTATTATTTGTCGATGAGGTGCATCGATTTAACAAGTCGCAACAGGACGCATTTTTACCGCATATTGAAAGTGGTGTCATACAATTTGTCGGTGCCACCACTGAAAATCCCGCCTTCGAACTCAATAATGCCTTGTTGTCACGGGCGCGAGTCTATGTTTTGCGCGCGTTATCCACGCCTGAGCTTATCCGCGTCATTGAGCGTGCATTGAACTATCTGAATTCGAGCGACCCTGCCTCACAAATAATGTTGGCGGACGATGCGATGGTTTACCTCGCTGAACTTGCCGATGGTGATGCCCGTCGAGCGCTGAACTTATTGGAGACAGCGGCAGATTTTGTCGATCCCATGATCCGCACATCACGCGATGCTCTGTCTACGCGACCCGCAGAGATTAGTGTGGCGCTATTAAAAGAAGTTGGCGGGCAGAGATCGCTTCGCTTCGATAAAGCCGGTGATCGTTTCTACGATACTATATCGGCGTTACATAAATCCGTACGCGGTTCCAAGCCAGATGCAGCGTTATACTGGTTTGCCTGTATGTTAGAGGGTGGCGCCGATCCACTGTATATTGCGCGTCGTGTCGTACGAATCGCCAGTGAGGATATTGGCAACGCCGATCCGCGAGCACTTTCGCTGGCATTAGACGCGTGGGATGTCCAGCAACGCCTGGGTAGTCCTGAGGGTGAGCTCGCAATCGCTCAGGCGATCATCTATCTCGCCAGTGCCGCGAAAAGTAATGCGGTGTATGCGGCATTTAAGCAAGCCCAGGCCGATGCCAGACAATATGGTTCTTTGGAAGTGCCCCAGCATCTACGCAATGCGCCAACGTCATTGGCGCAATCGCAGGGACATGGCAAACACTACCGCTATGCGCACGATGAAGCGCACGGATATGCAGCAGGGCAGACCTATCTACCCGAACCCTTGCGCAATAAAGTTTACTACCAACCGGTAGAGCGTGGCTTGGAAGCAAAAATTTCCGAGCGACTGAGGTATTTAGCCGAACTTGATCTACATTATAATGAACAAAACGAAGAATCGTAACTCATTGGCCAAGTCTCTATTTTGATTTTCATACAGTAAAAATAATAAGCAGGAAAAGAAGGCGCAGCATACAATGCAACTATTAGCGATTGCCGCAGGCGGAGCCATGGGGTCAGTTTTACGTTATTGGATCTCCTTGGGTTTGCAGGCCAGTTTGGGTCGTGCATTTCCGTATGGAACCCTTACCGTTAATATTCTGGGGTCGTTACTCATCGGTTTTTCGTTCGTTTTGCTCAACAACAATGACGACTTGAGCCCGTATTGGCGTTCGTTATTGATCGTGGGTTTTCTAGGGGCATTAACGACTTTTTCGACCTTTTCCTTGGAGACCTTAAACCTTATTCAAAAAATGGAATTTATCAAGGCCGGTTTTAATATTTTACTCAATGTGAGTGTCTGTATACTTGCAACCTGGGTAGGAATCAATATCGCCAAGAGCATATAAGGACACTGTACTAGATTACTGTTAAAATGCTTGTCGTCATTTATTACCCCAGAGGCAATATTCCCAATGCTAGATCCGAAATTGGTCCGAAACGAACTTGAGATGGTTGTCGAGCGACTCGCGCTGCGCGGTTTCGAGGTTGACCAGAAGTCGTTATCAGATCTAGAACAACAACGTAAACAGTTACAGGTAGATACGCAACGATTACAGCAAGAGCGCAACTCACAATCCAAGGCGATCGGTCAGGCAAAGGCCAAAGGCGAAGATGCGCAGATCATATTAGATGCGGTTGCCCACTTAGGTGAAGAACTGAAATCTAAAGAGAAACAACTTGCGCAGCTACAGCTACGCCTGGACGACATATTAGCTGCGATGCCTAATATTCCTCACGCCAGCGTACCCGTGGGGAAATGCGAGCAAGACAATATTGTGGTGCGTAGTTGGGGCGAAATCAAGGGCTTCGACTTTACCGTCAAGGATCATGTCGACCTAGGAGAAGGGCTAGGGTTGATGAGCTTTGAGACCGCCACAAAGATTACCGGTAGCCGGTTTGTGACCCTGCAAGCGGGACTCGCGAAGCTGCATCGCGCCTTGACTCAATTCATGCTCGATCTACATATTGACGAGCACGCTTATACAGAATGCTATGTGCCCTATATTGTGAATGCAGAAAGTCTGCTTGGCACTGGGCAATTACCGAAATTCGAACAAGAATTATTCAAGCTCAATACAGAGGTCCCTTATTATCTCATCCCGACGGCGGAAGTACCGTTGACCAATATGGTGCGTAACGATATTTTAGATGTTGCTCAATTGCCGCTTAAACGGGTCGCGCACACGCCCTGTTTCAGATCGGAAGCCGGTTCTTATGGTAAGGATACACGCGGCATGATTCGGCAACATCAATTCGAAAAGGTCGAGCTGGTCCAGGTGGTTAAACCGCAAGATTCTTATCAGGCCTTGGAGGAATTAACCGCGCATGCAGAACGCGTATTGCAGCTGCTAAAATTGCCTTACCGTGTGCTGAGTTTGTGTACCTGTGATATAGGTTTCTCAGCGGCCAAGACGTATGATCTCGAGGTGTGGTTGCCCGCACAAAACCAATACCGAGAAATTTCTTCATGCAGTAATTTTGAATCTTTCCAGGCGCGTAGACTCAAGGCACGTTGGCGCAACCCCGAGACAGGCAAACCCGAATTGGTGCACACGCTCAACGGATCGGGATTGGCCGTAGGTCGTACCTTGGTGGCATTATTGGAGAATTACCAACAGGCCGATGGCAGTATCGAAATTCCAGAGGTGTTACG
>JBGMRO010000249.1:0-3929 GCA_048061555.1 Thiohalomonadales bacterium
GGCATAGTCATACATTGGATAAATGCACCACTGATCGCCGGTTTGGTGGTGTGTACTGTGCAGTATTCGATACAGGATAGGGTCACGCATATGCATATTAGGTGCGGCCATATCTATTTTTGCACGCAAGGTATATTGGCCGTCCTTGAATTTCCCTGCCCGCATTGCCTTAAATAAATCTAGATTTTCCTGCGAGCTGCGTTCACGGTAGGGGCTGTTTGTGCCCGCTTTAGTCAGCGTACCACGGTACTCACGCATTTGTTCGTTATCGAGTTCGCATACAAAGGCCTTGTCGTGATTAATGAGTTCCAAGGCATATTGATACAGTTGTTCAAAATAATCCGAGGTATAACGTACATCGCCGTGCCACTCAAAACCCAGCCAAGTGACATCGTTTTTAATCGCATCGATGTACTCGACCTCTTCTTTTATGGGATTAGTATCGTCAAAGCGTAGATTGCAGCTACCGTTGAAGTCTTTGGCGATACCAAAGTTCAAGCAAATGGATTTAGCATGCCCGATATGTAGGTAACCATTGGGCTCCGGTGGAAACCGGGTGGCGACTTTGCCTGCATTTTTGTTGTTTTTAATATCATCCAGGATGAAGTGGCGAATAAAATTACTAGGTACTTCAGGCGTTGTCTTCGCCATGATAGTGCGTCCTCAGGAAACGGGTATCGTAAAGAAATTATAATTATATCGTAGGAAACAGAAAATGGCCTAACCTTATTTTGTCGATGCCGCTAGTGTAGTGGCAGCCTAGATGAATATTTTTAAGTTATTGATAAATATATGGTAATTACTCGCCCTAGTCCAGATGAATCCGTGCTGGGTATTGTAACGGGTGAATCACTCGGTCCCACGCATTCCTGCGTGGGATCGAGAAACAGCGCGAGGCTAAAGCCTCACCTCCAAAAAGGGAGGGGTTTGTATGAAACTGAATAAGCGCAAACTGAGCTGGAGCTGGGGCTTCAGCCCCGGATACTGTCTCCTCGTTGGGCGTACCAGTTACCAATAGTAATTAATAGATACGCCGCTGGTATAAATGTTGTTGATTCGATCAGTTTCACTGATATCTACAGATATATTATTGTCGTCAATGGATTGGCCTTCAACTTTTACATACTCAAACCGGGCACTAAACTTTCCTTCTATGCTGAACTGAGGAGAGAAAAAGTATTCGCCACCAAAATTTAGGCGCAAGGCGCCGCCTAAGCCATCCAGAGATTTATCGTTGGTAGAGAGTGTTTCACGTGGTGGATTTGACTCTACCCGTAAGTTATCTTGGGTGGTGGTTTCATCTCGGTAGATAAGTTCGATTATTGAATCCACAAAAAGGGTGATTTTTTTAACCGGATAGTTATGTCGTATACCGCCATATAATCGAAAGTCTGTTCTTTTAGTCGTATATGTATTCACGAAAGTTATTATATTTTCTCCGGGGCCAGGGTTGCTTGAAAAACTATTTAC
This sequence comes from Thiohalomonadales bacterium, assembly GCA_048061555.1. Classification (GTDB taxonomy): domain Bacteria; phylum Pseudomonadota; class Gammaproteobacteria; order SZUA-152; family SZUA-152; genus JBGMRO01. The sequence goes on from JBGMRO010000249.1 coordinate 1,471, forward strand.
GTTAGTGTTTTGATCTTGAGAATTTCTATAACCCAGCCCAACAAGTATAGCATTACGTTCGCTGGTAAAAAAACGTATGCCTATATTCGGGTCACCATTTACATCAATCGAGATGGCTGTACTGCTATCATTAACTTGGTAGTCGTTCGCAGCGTACGTAGCGGCGGATACGAATGAAAGAGAGAGTAGTAATGCGGCATTATGTATAGTATTCATCGTATTTTTATTTTTCTCCATTGTCATGGGTATATCTGTAAGTCATACACCCCGGATACGCGGCGTAGTGTAACATGATATTGTTTTACGGTAGAGTATTGACTAATTTTTACAGCGGGGTACTAACCGCTATTTATTTTCAATATGGAATGCATCTACAAATTTTTGATAAAAAAATGATACTAATTAGACTCCGTCGCAAAAACTCAACAGGTGTTTTAACCATTGTATATAGGTAAATGTGATGATAAACCCTTTTCACCGTGAAAACTGGGGAATTAGATTGCCTATTTACAGAGCATTAGTGTCTGATATTCCTACAATCTAAAATACAAAAATTATTCTGATATTATTTCAGTTGGAACGTTATGCTAGTGTAATAAGAATATACAGAAAATTCAGATAACTTCAGGTGAGGTTCTTCACTCATCGATGATGAGCACTAATTAATACCCATGGTATTCAATACTCTGTGCAGCGATTTACCCATAGTGACTTGTCCCCATCCGAAAAAATCACCACGGCCCAGAGTATCTTCGCTAATATCACTGACTTGACTATTTTTAACGTTTCTATAATATCAAAGTTCTTTGCTGTATAATTTATAGTCAGAGCGCTACCCGAATAAGGAAAAAATGCCGGTATATTAGGCCGAACGAGATACGAATTATTGGTGGTTGCTTAGCATTTACTCCTCTGGGTATGTTCGATGAAAAAAATCTTATTAGGATTTACAGTCACATTGCTGCTATTTGTGAGCGGCGCAATCGCGGATCCTGCCGCAGATAACTCGCAACGGCGATTTTCAATCGCAATAAGTGGCGGGGCAAGTAAAGGTGCCTATGAAGCCGGGTTAAATTGGGGCTTGCTCAAAATTCTGCGGGACATCAAGCACATTGATAGCGCTTTGTTTGGAAAGTTTTCCGACTTTGAAGCCGCTAGTTTTGCCGGTGCTTCTGCCGGTGGCATCAATACCTTACTCTCTAGCCTTACATGGTGTGGCCGACCGGAATCGGAGGGTGGCTTAGAAAATAGTATCGATGCCAATATTTTCCGTGATGTTTGGTTGGCGCTGGATGTCAATCGCTTGCTGCCACCCACGGCGGACTCTAGTTATTATGATTCCAGCGATGCCTTGTTATCACGTTACGATTTACTGCAGGCGTCTAAAAAATTGCGCCAATACTGGGCGAAACCGATTTTTCGAAAGGGCTGTCGCATTCCCCTCGGTGTCACTGTAACCCGAATCAAGCCTGATACGCTGATTACGGGTAATGTCAAAGTCAATAACCAACGTATGATAATCCCATTTGTGGCCTACACCAAAAGTGACGGTACGCTTGGTTTTAGCTTTAATCCGAATGACTACTCCGTATTATCAGATCCGGCGATGATACTGATGCCAAGCTTAAAAAATGCCCGCCCCTATTCGATTGATTATCAGCGTATCGAAGACGCAGCCCTAGCGAGCTCTGCTTTTCCAGCGGGGTTTGGGCGGAAGCGCTTACAGTACTGTCGCCTAAATAGCTTCACGGTAGCGCGAAATGACAATGCAGAGGGGAAAAATAAACCTGATGCTAATTTGGTCTGCCCAGAGGACTATGAGTTAACCGAGGCAGAATTTGCTGACGGAGGCTTGTTTGACAATTTGCCGTTAGGGTTGGCGCGCAAGCTGGCAGAACAGCAAACAACCGCCAATAAAAATACTGCACGAGTAACCTATATTTATCTCGACCCCGATCGAGTACGTTACCCCGTCCCAGTAGAAAAAACCAAAAAGGCATGTGACAGTGATCAGCCACCGAAGGCTTGTGACACTATGGAGTATAGTTTTTTTACTGAGCAGTCATTGCTTAGTAATGCCTTAGGTACGGCACGTAATTATGAACTTTATCGCGAGTTAATCAGTACTGAATGGAACTTAAATCTCGAACAATTGAGTTACCAAGTTGCAAAAAAGTTTGAGTTAGATCAGCATTCGCACGATTGTAAATTTAATATCCCTTTGTTTATCAAGAAAATGAGCTGTGCAGAATCCGTGCGACGTGCGGGTGCATTGTTGGAAATGTCCTACAATCGTGTTTATGTATCCATACCACCGCCATACTCCATTGCAAAATTGCGCAAGTTAGGTATTGCCTATGAATGTGGGAGTATCAATAAAGATAATTCGACAAACCAGCAGTCAGAATGCAAGATTAATTTGAGTCTCTATCGCCAGCGACTGGCAAAAATTTTAATCG
>JBGMRO010000249.1:4029-6133 GCA_048061555.1 Thiohalomonadales bacterium
AAGGTGGTTGGCATCAATGAAGACTCTCGTGGTCACTATCTAATTGCGCGATTGGCCCAATGGGAGTTTGAAAAGAAAGATACGTTTCGATTTGCCTACACACCCATGCCTAAAGAAGACCGAGATATGCGCATTATTTTTGAAGCCCTGATAAAAACCTTGGATACGGGTAAACAATGGGAGGTTTCAAAAAAAGAAGTATTTTATACCGAAGATACCTTTTTTCGACATTTGAAACGTGAAAATTTTCAACCCACCGAGACTGAAGATGGTACACCACCGTTATTGACCGGTATTATTGCCGATCCTACTCAATGGACGAGTGAGATGGTTCGGCGCGGCACCACGCGTTTGGTCTATTTGGAGCAACAAGCAGAGAAGATTTATCGCGCCCGTGAACCTGACTCCGAAATTCGTGACCAGAGTGATACTGTATTGATGGGTTTAATGGCCCACTCTTTACAAACCGCCACTTATGCCTATCCCGATTTTACTTTTGCGCCGTCTACGGCACCTGAAGGATGGTTATGGCGGAAGGTCATTCCCTATGAACTCGCTTTTGATTTTGCCCAAAGAGGTACCCACTTTGCTTGGGAGCCCACTTGGACGTTGAAAAACAATGATCTGGTGCGTATTCGGGCTAGCGTGGGTTTGGTCGGTGGATTGTTAGAAACGAATTCAGAAAATACCCGGGAAAATTTTGGTGCGCTCGGCCTTGGATACTCATTTCAGATGCGTTCGAGTGCAGTTTCTAGTTGGGGTATTACGACCAGCTGGTATCATAAATGGAGCCCACCGGATGTGGGCAAACAGGACACCGCGGGTATCGAGGCGCATTTGAGTTTTTTCGAAAACCGGCTGCGAGTGGGCTTGGGTACACGGCAGTTTGACGGAAATTCCGACGATTTTTTTCTTACCTTTGGCCTTGCGGATTTACCCGGCCTAATATACTGGGTAACGCGTTGAGTCGTGTTTGTACCATAGGGTAGGACTCAATATGAGCAACTGAGGCCTGCGGTTTTATGGTGTTATCTTGCCTGTGTGAGCAAAACGCAATGCTAGCGGATATATATACCCTTAGCGTCTAAGATTTAGGCTTTATTGCCGTCCTATTTTATTCCTAGTGTCGTTGAAATTCCTTGCAATAGGCCGACTATTACGCGTCATTTCGCCTTTCTATGGATAAAATATGACAGGCACTGAACACCTAGATCTCAAACGCTTTGGGTATATTTTAGTGACTAAGGCCAGGATTGTAGGTATGGTTGGGGCGCAACGGGGTACCAGAGTGCTGGTTATGTAATTGATGCTCTCTGGACTGGCATAGTTTCAGGTTGCCGTTTTATGACTAGATTAATGGGAATGGATTAATACTATGCAAAAAATAACACGTTTTTTCGGCGTATTGACGATCGTCGCCGTGACATTGGGCGGCTGTGCCCATTCCGGTAAAATGTCCCAGGGCGGGACCGAGATGGCACAGGTGCCCGTCACTGAGAGTCCTAGTGGTGAGATCTATGCGGGCAAGTTTATATGGCATGATCTGGTCACACCCGATATCCAATTGGCGGGGAAGTTTTACGAAAAACTATTCGGGTGGACGATAGAATATAAACAAAATTATGCGGTTGTGCGCAATGGTGACAAGCTTATAGCGGGCATACTCAATGTGGAACCGGCGGCCGGCGAGACACGGGATGCGGTCTGGATACCGACGGTATCCGTTGCCGATGTGGATGCAACGGTTAAACTGGTCGAGGCCAATGGCGGAAAAGTCCGGTTTAAACCGGTTGACCTGGAAAAGCGCGGGCGGGCTGCCTTGATTAGCGATCCACAACAGGCAGATTTGGTATTACTGAACGCCAAAGGGGGCGACCCTAGCGAGGCCGAGGCCGCGATCGGCGATTGGTTATGGGACGAAATTTGGACCCATGACCCAAAAACTACCGAGCAGTTCTATCGTAACGTATTGGGATATGATGAGGTGGTTGCGGCCGAAGCGTATTCGATATTTATGAAAAAAGGAAAATGGCGCGCCGGTATTCGACATGCGAAAGATGACAACGAGCACATGTTATGGGTGCCTGTGGTGCGTGTTGCTGAT
>JBGMRO010000250.1:0-6124 GCA_048061555.1 Thiohalomonadales bacterium
AAGAATTACTAAATAATACGCGCAACGCAGATATTGGGGAAATAGACCGTTTGTGAATGGGCACTAGATAATAACTGGAGTGTAATTTGTCCCGTAACCCAGCGCTACTAGTAGTCTTCGTCACTACTATATTACAGACCGCATGTAGTGACTCATCAGACTCTAGGTGGCAACGAGCTATAGCGGCACTTAGCGGAGACACTCGTACGGAATCAACCCTATACTTCACCAAAAACATTAATTTGCTACAACGATTACATAGTACAAACGCCGATATGCGTTGGCAGTTAGTCGATATTTGGAAGGGTAAAACCAATCAGCTAGAAACACTTCAAGACAACATAGAATCTGCTACTCAGGCGTTGCAAGAACTTGACACAGTGACCCAGAACTGTGGGCAAACTCCCGATACCACACCCTACCGAGAAGCCATCGTATTACTTGATCAAACATGGAAACAACAACTCGTAGACTCGCAGCTCAGCATTGATGCCAGTAAGGATTTAAAATTGGCCCGCGAGCAATTGAGACGTATCTTAAAACAGGCACATCAATTTACCGACGCCATTATTGACAGTACCGCAAAAATGGTAGAATTCAGACCCAGCAAAGAAAATGCCACTGTATCTTATTATTTATCGTACATATTGTCGAAATCCGCAGAACTCGAACAACGTATGCAATACCTGCTATCGACAAACGTCATGAATGCAGATCAAATAAAAATGATTATGCGCAGTAGAACCAATATTACACGAATCCTGAGCGGCATGTTTAGAGGCGATAAATCCGCTAACATAAAAATCGTACACGAGAAAAAAAGACGCAAAATTATCAGCGCACTGCAGAAACAATTCGCCGAACAAGATTACATCGCTCTAGCAACTGCCTACGATACCTTATTGGATCAGCAAATCAGCGAAGCTAGTACCCGCGTCGACTTCGAACTCACTCAGCAAATTATCGACAAAACCGTGGAACTATCAAATACGCTGATTGAAAATGGCTATAGTTGTACTTAAGTGGTATTAGTTCAAAGTTACATTTCTTAGCACAATATCGACCGTGCCGACTATTTTCACCGCACCACTAAGTTGTAATAATAGACGTTTGCGGGTATCTATGTAAAAATTCAGATCTCCTTTCAAACCGATAAATTCAAATTCTGTTGATTTTTTACCAGGGACTAGAGGGGTAGCTTTTAGAATAATTCGCAACACTTTTTGTTCACTTTCAATATTCACCTTTTCCCCCCCGGACTGTTCAAAATAATCCGTTTCAAGTACCGTCCATTCTTTGGCTAAGAATTGCAAAACCAACAACTGCCCCTTAGCAAATACGATGAAACTCGCCTGATCACCCGGCTTGTTAAACAAACCCGCACTCATGACATAAAATAAACTGGTCGCATCCAATACCGGTTGTTTTAAATCTAGATTAGACGGATATTGGAAATGCTGCTCGCCCTTGTCTGCCCATTTTGAAGGTGGAAAATGCTCTTGGCCAGACTTTGGGTTCAAGCGTAAGCTATAGACTCCTTTTTCCAAAAATTGGTACAATTTGAATCGATGCTTTCTACCAGAATCTAATTGTGTTCGCTGTAGCGCATTCAAGTTTGACTCAAAAAACAGTGAAATATTTGACTGCTTACCCATAAAATCTGAATACAACACTAACTGTTCGACTTTACCTTTCTTTCCAGTTAAGGGTTTACTATTAGCCAAATCGAGCGTTAAATCGCGATTGACATCGATAGAATGTGGCGCATATAAATCAGCGCCGGCTGGCGTATATTTGATATCTGCCGCTGCGCTAAAAAATAGAATGGTCGCGACATATTTCAACTCCTTCCAGCTAGGAGACTGCATTTCGCTGCCCAGCGCTGCGGCATCCTTGACCGACAAAAGACCGACTAATAAAAGACTAATGAAAATTGTGCGTAGAATTTTCACCTGCCAACTTAGATCGACATAATACCTATTCACAAAAATGGCACCTTCCTAATATTGAGTTTAATGAAATTATAATTAAAGTTAATTCGACAATCTATTAACTTTGGCCATTAGCATAAATGAATGCTGTGTATATTTATCAATACGTCACTTAATACTATTTAAAAAACGCCTTCAATAAATCTATATATTCTTGATTAGTCGCTAGCGAATTATGTGATTCGCCCGCCAAGACAACCTTTGTCATTTGTTGCGCATCAAAGGATGCCGCCAATTTTTCTGTACTCTCTCTGAGGATAACTTCATCCAGTTCCGCGATAATGACCAGTACTTTTGCAGAAATACCTGCGGCCCTAGAGATAGATTCATATCGATCTTGTATCAATAATGATACTGGGAAAAGTGGATAGGCGCTGCTGGCAACGCTTACAATACTGTCATACGGGGTTATCAAGGCCAGACGATCGATCTTTCTATTTGCCGCGAGATAGGTAGCGACCCCACTACCTAAACTACGACCTATTGTAGAAATCGATCGATAGGATGAAGTGATTTTATCGTAAATATGTAGCGCATCGATATAGAAGCCCGATTCACTTGGCTGCCCGGTGCTCCCACCATAACCTCGATAATTCAGCACATAGACCGTATGATTTGGGTAAAGTTGTTCGAATAATTCTAGACTTGTTTCGACACTTTCAGCATTCCCACCGAAATAGATAATCGCCTGAGATTTTCCTTCATTGAGCACCCAAATTTTTAATGCCACATTTTCATTATTCACGACGATATATTTACGATCGCTTAATTCCACCGCCGGCGTCGGAAAATAAATCAGCGAACGTTGATTTACATACAAATACCCACAAAGCCCACCATAGGTAATAAAAATTATTATGGCAAATGTGTATACAAACATCATCCTGATTCCAGATTCTCCGATGGTTGGATATTAAATTCAAATCCCATCAATTTTTTCGTAAAAAAATACAACACGCCGTAAAACTCGTGTAATATCGACGCGACTAGAGCAGCCTTGGCGCATATATAAAACGTTTACACTCCCATAACTTTAGCCTATGGTTATAAGTGACGACATTTTACTCCATCGCCTCGGTTATTATAAACAGTGCTGTGCTGCTTGCCCTTTTGTCTGGCTACTTTCGGCAAATTATTTTCAGACTTTTAATTATGTTGTCCAGTGTATCGCTCAAGATGGTTTTTTTACCAAACAACGCATACCACAATTATGTATCACACAATTATTTCCATGTAATTTTATTCACTAAAGAGGAATTATTCACTATGAAGGCTTTTACTAAAGGTAAATATATTAAATCCTTGCTATTCCCCATACTGTTGGCGGTTTTATTTACCGGTTGTTCAAAAAAAGAAGATTCGTCGGCAAATAGCATGCCAGGAAATATGGATTCTACGTCAATGGACAAACAAGCAGCACACATGGAGGGGGATTCAGATAAACACATGGATTCTGATTCAAAAGAACATATGGGGGCCAAGTCCACTGAACATATGGAGAATAAAGACGCAGGTCAAGGACATGATTATCGCACCTTCCTCACCGGTGGTGAGGTCAAATATGGTCAGATCGCAGACTCCTATACCGCTGATCTCGTCATGTATCTTGCGGGAAATCAGTTTATGGTAATGGAAGAGTTGATCCAGGACTTTCAAGCAAAAAATCCCGACATTAAATCCATCTATGTCGAAACTATCCCGCCAGGACAGATATTGAAAAAACAAATCCTGGCACAGGGTGAAATTAATGGTGTAAAAACCGCCCAAAACCCCGACCTCTATGCCAGTGTTAATCTAAAACACCTCAAAAAGGTCAAGGCCGCTGGACGAATGAAAGAGAATATTATCTATACCCACAATAAACTCGAATTAATGGTCGCTAAAGGAAACCCTAAGGGTATTAAAGGTCCTGAAGACCTCGCTAGAGATGATATCGTGCAATCACATCCTAATCCCCTCACTGAAGGGATCTTCAAATTCTATGGTTCTGAAATGTTGAAAGATCTAAAATTGTTCGACAAAGTGACTGGCGGCAAAGAGTGTAAGAGCTGTTGGGCAGTTGAGGGCAAGACCTGGTTTACCTCTAGACATCATCGCGAAACACCTCATCGTATCGAAAATGGCGAAGCGGACGTCGGCATCGTATGGGCTACGGAGGTCGCATATGCTAAGGCTGAGAATCGCAATGTTGAAGGTGTCGCAATACCCGCGCCTCTCAATAAGCAAGACAAAGTCGGTTATGCCATTGGTATTCTAACGGATGGCCGCAACCAGGCCAACGCGCAGAAATACCTAGACTATCTTGCCACCGATGGAGCACAGGCAATTTATGCGAAATATGGTTTTGTCGGTGCCACCAAGGAAGAATTGGTAGCAAAGGCTTTATAGACACGTAACTGCCTGAGCAGCTACAAACGTAGTTTATAAGCTACTTTGTAGCTAGTTTCACGCTGAATGGGGTGAGCAGTTACGACACAAAAAAAGCAGGCTCGGGCCAAGCCCGAGTCTGCTTTTCTATTTTTCCCGGCGTTTAATCAGCGGTGGCTTGCGTCACGGCGATTCGGGATACGTATTTACCGTTCTCCAGCATTGTGGATGCTAATCATCATATTAGTACCGCGCCAATCAAGATCGGCTGCAATTAGATCAGCCTTGCCATATACACCGTTGTGCACAGTCACAAACCCTTCCCCTTCCATGTTCCCATTAATGCCGTTATTACAAGGTGGACCGGGGATATAGTCACAACTTTCGTTGTTCAACTCGGATCCTGCGTCAAAGGTCATCGCCTTCGCATGGGCATGTCTTTTCTTTTTAGGTGCCTTGATATTCGTCGCAGCTGCAAATGCGTCATTGGTGGTCGCCAACATCGATAATACCGAGAAACGGGTCTTCTTTGGTGCAACAATCTCTATAGTCATGGACGCACCTGGCATAATCGGGCCGTCGCCGGCCACTGTCGCCATCACATTGGCATTCGCCGCAGCACTCTCAACAAACGGACCTGGATTACCGGTCTCTGCTAACGTCGCCAATGCAGCGGAACTCGGCATACCAAGGCGAAAGGCTCGATAGGCGTGATTATGAGCAATCACTGCGGGAGGCGTCAAGACATGATTCGCCGTGGTATTAGTAATAGTAACGTGGAATACATTGTATTCGTCACTCGCAAGACTTAGGCTGGACGATAATAATAGGGATGATGCTAAAGCGGTCTTTAATAGTGTCTTTTTGTACATGTTAACTCCCGTAAGGAATGAAAGGAAGTCTAGAGCATGCGGTTAAAACCTCACAGGCAAATCACCCAACTATCACAATTTTGTTAATACTTGGTGATTGATTGTACAGATTTTGTAACTACTCATGTGGTCCCGGGATTGCCTGAGCAATTACATTTTCGTTAGGAAATCTGGCGCTCCAATATTGCCAATATTTCAGTGGAGCCGCCACCACTTGCTGCCGGCATAATGATCTGCTGTAAACGCCACCCTTTTTGGGCTTCGCTATTTAGTGCTGCCGCTAAGTCCGGCGTACCTTTCATGAAAACCCCGGTGGTAAAAGGCAGGGTTATCGTTTTATATTCATAGGATTGAATAGACTGAGTCATTTCACAAGCTCGCTAAGATAAACTACTCCAGATCCACGTATTTAGATTTATTTCGCGGACGGTATATATGTGATTGTAGTTCATCATACAGGTAGGAATCATCAAAATCATTGGTGTTTAATACCCGGCCCACTATGATTAGTGCAGTTCGGGTTATCTTCTGAAGACGAACTTTATCCACAATGTCGTGCAAAGTACCGATAATTTTTTGCTGATCGGGCCAGGATGTCCTGTAACACACGGCCACGGGACAATCCGCGCCATAATGTGGTAGCAACTCCGCCACGATTTTATGAATCCTAGAGATCCCCAAATGTATTAACAGGGTAGCGCCATGCTGCGCTAATGCCGACAAGTTTTCAGCTTCCGGCATCGGCGTCTTAGCCGCATAGCGTGTCATAATAATCGTTTGTGAAACCCCGGAGAGCGTCAACTCTTTACCCAAATAAGCCGCAGAAGCACTGGCCGCCGTGACCCCGGGTATAATCTCATAAGCGATACCGTGTTTTTGTAATTGACGTATTTG
>JBGMRO010000251.1:0-6124 GCA_048061555.1 Thiohalomonadales bacterium
AACCTACGACCTTCGCGTTACGAGTGCGCTGCTCTACCGACTGAGCTATTCCGGCTAATTTTTTCAATAAAGTATTCTATTTTCCGATTCTTTCTATTGATGATAAGGCATATGTGTGATTATAAAATTAATGCCTGTTTTACTAAGCTAATGGTTCTATATTATATCAGTAGTTTACAAATTAAATACAGAGTAATAGGGCACTAATATTGTTTTTATTCTATCGTCGTGAAAGTAATCCTGCCGTTGGATTTTCATAAAAAATTCTCGGTCCTTTAGATCCATTTTTAAGTCCCAGGTATGATAAACTACTTCATTTTTCAATTCCTTCTCCAGATATTTTTTCACATAAGGGTATAGGCTATTATCGAAAGATACCGCGCTACAACGTTGTTGTCTTATTTGTTCTCTCAATCTCGTCGTTTCTGCTTTTAATTCATCTAGTTTATTTTTTCTGTAGAGTCTTGCTAGAGTTCCAGGCAGATAACACGACGTATGAAATCCGATATCGGAAATTCTGGAAAATAAATTGGACGTTGTTTCAGATTCAATGATCACCTTTTCTTTTAGGCCGTACAAATCATCCAGAAAAATTAATCGTTTGCCAACTGCATCAATATTATTTTTATTAATGTTTTTAATGTCAAGCCAGATTTTTTTCATGCTCTTTATTGGCATTAACGCCAGATAATCCTTAAGCTTGATACTTGATAGGGTGTTAGTATCATGCCCAACCATGAAACGGTTGTCATTTCCATCATTAAAAAAGTTGGCATCTAGTTCGAGCGAAGCATAATTGTTATCGAGCACTTGATTTAGCTTACCGATCGAATTTACACGGTGAGGAATAATTTTTTCTAATAAGTTGTTTTTGATTAATTTTTTTGTATTGTATGATATCCAATACTTATAGTTCATGCTGCTGGCATACGCTGTTTTGCCGTGTAGAGTGTATGCCTTTTCTATCGGGAAGGTAAATTTTGCGCTACTTAAATCACTCTTTTCTTCAAAATGCGAAGTGGTAATACCCATTACTCCAACTAACGTATCATACATGAGGTCATTGGAAAATAGTGTATTCTGGTGATTTTGTAGTTCGCTAAATTTTGATTTGTATTTTTTTTTGTATGATTCTGAAAACCACATTAGCATCGGTATTTCAGTCATTTCAAAAGTAAACATGCCAGAGTTATGTCCGCGCTTCTTAAAAACATCATCAGCATGATCAGAAATATAAATAAGTCCGGCAGTATCGTTGTGGAAAGCTAATTTATCAATTAAAGAACTCATAACATAATCGTTGTACTTTACGCTATTATCATAGCAGTTCACATATCGGTCTAGATTTTCGTCGTTTGCCAAAAGGCCATACTGTTGTTTTGGAAGTTTTCCTGAAAATGTATTGAAATTCTCGGGAAATCTCTTACAGTAATCTCCATGACTTCCCATGAGGTGGACAAATAACACCTTATTATTGCTGCTTCCGTTGCTTAAAATATCGCTTACAATTTCAATCATGTCACCATCAAAATTTCGTGTGTTAGTCGTAGCACCAAACTCGTGATTTACGCGATATATTTTATGGGCTTGGCTGGCTATTACTCCAACGAGATTGTCATCAATCCCTTGTAAAATTTGATTTGTAACCCAATAAGTTTCGACGTTTGCTTTATTTAAAATATCGATAATTGACAATGAGTTATAATAACTTTTTTGATTCTGTTGGTTTGCCTCGGTTAGAAGTTGGGACAGTGTTGGCATTGAATGGGTGTGATTTGAATACACATTTCTGAAGGTTAGTAGGTCATTGTTGGTGTTTTTTTTCTGTAACATTGGTGTTGTATCTCTCATGTACCCATATAGAGACATATGATTCTTATTCAGTGACTCGCCAATTACAACGATATATATTTCTCCCGTCGCCGCCTTGTTTGCGTTGTATTCAATTATGCCTGCGTTCCTTCGATTCTGAATCTCCATGAATTTTTCCAATTCCTCTTCATAATGAGAGATGGTTTTTGTCAGCATAAGAACAATTCTGAGATTATTCTTATCGGCAAGCGAGATCAAAAAAGAGGTAAATATAAAAATAGATAACAATATTACTCCAATAGGGTCTTTTTGTTGATTATCCAACTTATATATAAAATAGGATAGTACTAACGCACTTGCTAAGATCATAAATAACCATTTTGAGGCTATGCTACTACCAATAAACTCCATCGCTTCAGACAGGTTGGTCTGCATGATTGCAAAAATTATCTCTGGTGTTAGGTAGACTCCAAAAATTAAATAGTATCCGATATATAATAGTGGGATTAGGTATAGTACGAGACTTATGGAGATGGTAATTGTTGGTGACGCAAGCTTAAACCTACTTCCAATCACCTGGTGTATCAAAATAAACAAAAAAGAAAAACCCATAATGAAAAAGGAGTATGCGATTAGTGGCATCGCGGAAATTTTATAACTAACAATATCGCTAAAAGAATAAAGCCAGAATAAAATTGATGAGTTTATAGCAATAAAGGTATATTTTTTCGCTCTTAGGTACGAGAAATATAATGACCAAATGACTGTGATAAATGCTAATAGCGGAAGATTATATTTATCATTGGTGGGTATCAGTAGTATACCAATAAAAAGTATTAGAAACGTGTATAACGTATTTGCTAACTCGATATTTTTTAGCTTACGCACAATTGTTTCAATGTTTATATGCATATTAAGGTGGTCCTATGGCTCGGCGCAAAGTTGTATCAACGATTTGATAACATTTAGGTATAGTGCTTTCGGCTAACTCCCCCAATGGGTGACCGCGCTACAAGCCGTTCAACTGATGTGCTAGGTTTAATGGTCTGAGTCAGTTTCCATGCCCTTTTAATGGATCGCGTTCGGACAGTTTTTGGGGTAACAATGAGGGGGGGAATATTAAACTATGCTTCACGTATACACTACCGACGGATCAATTTCCCTATGAGCAGCCAAAGTGTAACATTTTTTTCGAAGTATAGGGTGCGCTACCTCATTGTTTAATGGTACAACGGGCTTATAGCGCAGCTGATATGCGGGTTTTTAAGAAAACGTAAGAAAATGTCAACAAAAATTGGACCGCTTTTGCGGCTAGGCAGTGTTTGTCTCTAATAATTCGCCGGGTGTGTTACTCGTTAGTATATTTTCGGCCACTTGATCTGAAGACAGACTCTCAGTAACCAGGGTTTCAGTAACTAGCGTTTCAGTCGCAGAAGACGTTGAATTGGAGGTCTCTGCCGTCCTTTCATCTTTGTTTTTTTCCACTCGAAATACAATATTGACGTCTTTTAAGGTCGCCGAATCTGGTAGTGTAGGTAGATTCTTGATTTCGACCTGATCAAGGGCGATATCATGCAATGTACCGGTATCGATATTAAAAAAGTGATGGTGAGGGGTGGTATTCGAGTCGTAGAAGACCTTTTTGGAATCGACAATGACTTCTTGCACGAGTCCGTGCTCGACAAAAAGCCCTAACGTATTGTATACGGTGGCCTTCGAAGCGACCGGTGATTTAACGTTGACACGTTCTAGTAACTGGTCCGCCGATAGGTGTTGGGTCTTGGTTAGTAGTACCATACCGATTTCAACACGTTGTTGAGTTGGCGTAATGCCTTGTTTAGTCAATAAATTTACGATGAACTGTTTTTGATTTGGCGCAACTTGGTAGAACATAATATTAATATAATCCTTTTTAATGCGGCTATCAATTAATTACGGGTAAGCGAATTATACAGCAATATTTTCTTTAATACTGGCTAAATTGTATGCAGCAGGATCAACAAAGCTAGGTTTTTGTAATATTAAATCTGCCATCAGGGTTCCCGAACCAGGGGCCATTACAACGCCGTTTCTGTATTGGCCACTATTTATGTACAGACCTTTTAATTCAGGATGGCCACAAATTGTGGGTATCCCGTTCTTACTTCCAGGTCGAAGACCGGCCCATTGCTGAATTATTTTCGCATCCCGCAAGCCCGGGATGAGTGCATAGGCCGCTGCTGTTAATATTTCTCTGGCCTCTTGGGTGGTCGTCTTGTCATAACCGACATGTTCTAAGGTGCTGCCAACCAAGATCAAGCCATCTTTTCGCGGGATGATATAGTGAGTTTCACCTAGGACTATATGATTGATCAAATTAGGCCGTGATTGCAAGAGCAGCATCTGACCTTTAACTGGCTCAATAGTAGGAATATTAGAAGTTCCTTGTAGTAATGACTTTGTCCAGGCACCACAACATAGGCAAACGCTATCTGCCATATGTTGTTGTTTATCAGTAACAATTCCGGTTACGCGGTGACCCTTCCGGATTATTTTCGTACATTTTTCGTACTTGAGTATGGTCGTACCACCTGCAATTAGGGATATTTGTAGGGCTTTTACCAGCCTAGGGTTGCGTACTTGTCCTACATTTTTCATCAGCATTCCGCCGTCATAAGCGAGTCGGATTTCGTCGGAAATTTGCTGGCACATTTCCTTATTTAACAATTTTATAGAATGTTTATATTTTTCTGCCCAGATAGTGGCCTGTTTCGACTCTCTTGGGTCTAACATTAATAGGCCGCTTTGCAGGTATTCCGGGTCTATACCGGTCTGTGAATGTAGTTCCGAGACAAGGGCGGGGTAACGTTGCTGGCTCCAGCTGGCAATGTGGGTCACGGCGTCTGGGTAACGCCACGGGTACAGCGGTGACAATATACCGCCGCCAGCCCAAGAGGATTCTCGACCTACGTCTCCTTGATCGATCAAGACAACCTTTTCTCCAGCCTGCATAAGGTAGTAGGCGGTAAATAGACCATTGATGCCTGCCCCGACGATAATATGCTTCATTGAGTGAGTCCTTCAAGCCCGATCTGACGGCACTTTTTTGCTGCTAATTCGCAGGCAAACTCTAACGCTTGCGGGGCATTGTTGTCCAGTAACCAGCGATGTAAAAATCCTGCTATGAATGTGTCGCCCGCACCCAGCGTGTCTACCGCTACGCCTTGATTAATTGCGGATTGATGGTGTGGTAAGGCTATTTCGTTACCGATCAACCAGGCGCCTTGGTCTCCCCAGGTGCAAACCAGTAGGGTGTCTTGCCGCCAAGCGCCTAAACTGGCGTGACTAAGAAAAAGGTCTGCGCTGGCGAAGTTTCGACTCTGGGCGAAACCCTGCGAGAAAAATAGGATATCGGCGGCAGAAAATAACTGCTCGATATCTGCGCGCGGTTTTTCAATCTCAACCGAGATTATCATCGCAGGGTATAGGTGACGTACGTGCAGGATCATTTTTCGTGTCTCTTCGACATTGCGGCCTTCAAAATGACAGCATGAGAATTGCGCTAGGTCCAGCTGCTTAAATGTACCGAAGTCGAGTTCGGGCAGCTTGCGATAATGGACTATGGTACGTGAGCCGGATTGTTGATTGAGTGTGATATACGACGTGGGTGTATGGCCACCCTCGATGGTTCGGCTGTTGGAAAAATCAATATTATGTCTACGCAAGTCATCTGAAATCACTAACGCTGCGTTGTCATCCGCGAGAGTACCGCACCACGTACTTGCGTTACCGAGTTGGCTCAAGACCGAGAGTGTATTACAGACATTGCCGCCTCGACAAAGACGTTGTGACACTGCACGTACTTCCTGGTCTTCGTCAGGGAACTCAGCGGTTGTATTAATGACATCGAGTGTTGCGATACCGACCCCCAAAAACCGGCTCATGGCAATACTGACCTACTGAGGTTTCTTGCCGCGTAATGCGGACATCGGTAAATATAAGCTGAAAAAATCTAAAATGACCATACTAATGATTGCAAGTCCGGCATAGATGTAACTGCGCTCTAAATAAGCGACATAGGCGAAAAATATGACGCTCCAAAAATACAGAATTGTATAAAATACCAACACATAGGGGTTAGAGCAAATGCGACCTTGGCATTTAGGGCAGTAGATCACCATCCACTTTGCTACCTTGTATTTCTCCCACCAGGAGATGGTATCAGATTCACAATGGGGGCAGGGTAGGTCTGCCATAGTTAGTCACCGCATTATTGTTATAATTATAAAGCCCGGTTCAATGTCACTAATCATGCGCTAAAAGTAGCCCATTT
>JBGMRO010000252.1:0-6116 GCA_048061555.1 Thiohalomonadales bacterium
CGTCGTTGCTGTGTAGGCCTGGGGCTGCTTTCCTTTTTTTGTGCAGGTTTAGTCTCTTCTGGCGCTGCTTTATCGTCGGCGTTAAACAATCCAGAAAATAATCGAGATAGAAATCCCGATGGCTGTCCCTGTCCCTGTTGCGCATTAACTTGTGGAGCGGGTTGTGCCGGTACGACTGTTTGTACAGCGGGCTTTTCCAGTGATGGTTTTGCGATTTCAGCGACTGATTCTGATGCCTCTTCTTTCTCTATTGCATGTTCAAAGCTGCTGGGCGAATTCTCTGATTGTTGTTCGTCTTGGCTTCGAATACGTTGAATATCGTAGTGTGGGCTGACAAAGCTCGCGTTGGGGATCAATAGTATCTCAACATGTTGTCTAGTTTCTACGGTCGTCACCGCTTCACGTTTTTCGTTTAACAAATAGGTGGCAACATTGATCGGAAGTTGCACAATAATCTTTGCAGTATGCTCCTTCATTGCGTCTTCTTCGATTAAACGTAACATTGCTAATGCCATCGATTCAGTGCTACGTATGGTGCCTTGACCTTCGCAACGTGGACATACGATTTGGCTGGATTCACCTAGGGAAGGTCGTAGACGTTGCCGAGACATCTCTAATAACCCAAAACGTGAAATTCGGCCTATTTGCACCCTAGCGCGATCCATTTTGAGGGCGTTTTTAAGGGTGTTTTCGACCTCTCGCTGGTTTTTGGTGGCCGTCATATCGATAAAATCGATGACAATAAGGCCGCCTAAGTCTCGTAGTCGTAGTTGGCGGGCAATTTCCTCGGCGGCCTCTACATTGGTATTTGTGGCGGTTTCTTCGATATCGCTACCCTTGGTGGCACGGGCCGAATTAATATCAATGGAAATGAGCGCTTCAGTATGATCAACAACGATAGCGCCGCCGGAAGGCAGTTGTACCTCGCGACGGAACGCACTTTCGATTTGTGATTCGATCTGGAATCGCGTAAATAGGGGGACTTTATCGTGATAAAGCTTTATTTTGTTAAGATTATGCGGCATGACCAGCTGCATAAACTCTTTTGCTTTTTCGTAGGTACCTTTTTCGTCGATAAGGATTTCGGCGATATCTGAACGCAAGTAGTCTCGAATGGCTCGAATAATGACGTTACTTTCCTGATAAATCAGGAAAGGCGCGCTTTTCTCCTGCGCAGCCTTCGTAATTGCGCTCCAGGCCGAATTGAGATAGTCGAGATCCCACTGTAATTCTTCAGCATTTTTTCCTACGCCGGCGGTTCGCACAATCAGTCCCATATCGCCAGGGACTTCGAGTGCGGCCATTGCATCCCGAGTTTCGTTGCGGTCATCACCGACGATGCGCCGGGATACGCCACCCGCGCGAGGATTATTGGGCATCAAGACGAGGTAGCGACCCGCCAAGCTCACAAAAGTGGTGAGTGCAGCGCCTTTATTTCCACGCTCTTCTTTTTCGACTTGAACGATTAATTCTTGCCCTTCCCGCAGCGCCTCTTTAATATTAATGCGTCCACCGGAGTAATCATAATCAGGGTGGAAGTAAGAGCGGGAGATTTCTTTAAGGGGGAGAAAGCCGTGGCGTTGGCCGCCATAGTCCACAAACGCGGCTTCTAAGCTGGGTTCGACTCGGGTGACTTTTGCCTTATAGATATTGGCCTTTTTTTGTTCTCTACCAGCACCTTCGATATCTAAATCGTAAAGTTTCTGGCCATCCACTAGCGCAACGCGCAACTCCTCTGGTTGAGTTGCGTTAAACAACATTCTTTTCATTTTTTTATTCTCTCAAGCGCTCAACCAAAGTCGCTCGACGATCCTTGTTATCGAAATCGAGTAAGCTTATGTTCGAAAAACCTTTGTTTCCGAGAACCTTAAGTTTTCTAATAACTTAAGTTTTCGAGAAGCCTAAAGTATTCTGAAAGCTTAGGTTTTCGAATAACCTGGGGAGCGCGCCTTCTTTATATTTAATAATTTTTACTTATATCAAACAGTCATATGCGACATACTGAATTAGACCACGAATCTAGGTAACCGTTCTTTGATTCTACAACTCCAATAAAATATAGAGAATTGTATCCAACACTGTCTTTCACATGCAATCCCTGCGAAAATTCCTTACAAAATTCCTTGCAAAAGAATCAGCACGGAGCCTAGCGTGTTATCCTGGAGTCGAATCAACGGTATCTTCGGTTTGTTTCATGTCGTACCTAATGAGTGTATTGAATCCCTTCGGATAATCTGGTTTACACGATTACCCGTTGTAATCTTATAATCATTTATGCTCTACTGGGACATGAACTATATCCCAACTCTATATGATTACTATAGCAGTCTTCGCTATGCTCATCAATTTACTTAATAAAAAAAAATAATCTATGGCCTAGTAATTCGTTTATCGATGCTATTTTGATTATAAACTAACCGATAACTATTAGTTACTATAGATTAAACACCAGTTTAGAACTTTTTATCGTTACTGCAAGTCTATACATGCCAATTTTACACCAAAAGATGGAAAAAAAAGCGACTTTGAAACCGGTGTTGGTTAAAATTCATCCTGAATTTGCCGGTCAGCGTATCGATAATTATTTAATTACCCACTTGAAAGGGGTACCGAAAAGCCATATCTATAGAATTCTTCGCAAGGGCGAAGTTAGGGTCAATAAGGGGCGGAAAAAGGCGCATTATCGTTTACAAGCGGACGATGTGGTTAGAATACCGCCCATCCGCATTGCTGAGTCCACAACCCCTATTCGCCCAGGTGAAAAATTGCGGCAAGATCTTGAATCCGCAATCCTGTACGAGGATTCTTCACTATTGATTATCAATAAACCCGTTAATATGGCGGTACATGGGGGTAGTGGTATAAAACTAGGCCTCATAGAGGCGATGCGTGAGATTCGCGCGGGTATACATTATCTCGAGTTAGTACATCGGCTTGATCGAGATACCTCCGGTTGCCTGGTTTTGGCCAAAAAGCGCAGTGCCTTAAGGGCCTTGCATGAAGGATTGCGAGTTAAGCAATGGCGTAAACGTTATGTTTGTTTAGTGGCGGGGCAGTTTGAGGGTAACAAACGTCGCATCGATTTACCGTTAATTAAATATGCACTATCCTCCGGTGAAAGACTGGTTAAAGTCCATCCCGATGGAAAAGCGTCGAGTACAAAATTTTCAATAATCTCGACACAGGCACATTGTAGTTTGCTACAGGCGGATCTGTTGACTGGGCGAACCCACCAAATACGGGTACATTGCCAAAGTATGTCGCACGCTATCGTTGGTGATAACCGTTATGGCGATAAGGAAACGAATCAATGGGCGCGAGAAAACGGCCTACGCCGGATGTTTCTGCATGCCCATGAGCTGCGAATTCCATTACCAGGATCTGGCGAGATGCTCAATATTACAGCCCCGCTAGACCAGGAATTGCTACACTTTATGGATAAAATAGGATGTAACCGTCGTGCCTTCAAGTCCCTATAAACTGCTGATATTCGATTGGGACGGAACTCTGATAGACTCAGAAGCCAGTATCGTCATGAGTTTACAAGCGGCGATAAAAGACGTCGGTATTGCCGCTATCAGTGTTACGGAGATTCGGCATATTATAGGGCTAGGATTATATGAGGCGTTGACGACGCTGTTACCGGGTCAGTCTGAAAAGACCTATGCGGCATTAATTGCGCGTTATCGACACCACTTCTTTTCGACGGCGCCGTCCGAAGCCTTTCCTGAGGTGAAGAACACCTTGCGGGAACTCCATTCGCAAGGTTATTTACTCGCTGTGGCGACTGGAAAAGGCCGACAAGGGTTGGATCTTGCGCTAAAGTCTACCGCGTTACAGGAATTGTTTGTCGCGAGCCGCTGCGCAGACGAGACACAATCAAAACCGCACCCACAGATGTTGCACGAGATATTAGCCCAATTAGATATGCCTGTGTCGCATGCGCTGATGATTGGGGATACCAGTTATGATCTAGAAATGGCCAATGAGGCTGGTATGGATTCTGCGGCGGTGTGCACCGGTGTACATGAAAAATCGCATTTACTAAACTATCAACCTGCAGTCTGTTTAGACGCAATGCCAGGCCTGTTGGCGTGGTTACAATCAGTCCCCGAGAAAGAAGCGTCAGGAAAATAGCTATCAGAGATATGAAGGACCAAGAAAAATGAGTGATGATACTAAAGATAAAGACCCATTTGATCGAAAAATATTAGAAGATGAATGGCAGCAAAATTCCCATGAAGTGATTATTGATCAGTCCAGTTCTTTCTCGGAGAGAGGTTCCTTGGAGGGAGACTCACGGGAGAGAGTTTCGTCCCAGACCGAGTCATTCGCCGGTCAGTCACCGGATGCCGATCCTTGGTCGGAAAATGAGGAGGTCACAAGCGAAGAATTGGCGCAAGCCAGTAGAGAGCTTAAGGGTTCTATGCGCGGGGGCGGCTCATCGGGGGGTAGTGGTCCTGGAGATAACGGTTCGGACAATAATCGCAATGCCAAAAATGCGGACAATTGGCAAGAAGATGTCGTTAACCGCTTGGCTTTTGCGTCTTTAAATGAACAGCGCCGTGGTAGGCGCTGGGGCATATTTTTCAAGTCTTTGGCGTTTGCCTATATCGGCATATTCCTGTTTTATCTGCCCTCAGATTGGAGTAGTACGAGCGATAGCAGTGGTAGGCATACCGCCCTGATCGATATCAGTGGAGTGATCGCTGCTGATACAGAGGCCAGTGCCGATCGTATCGTGACAGGACTACGTGCCGCCTTCAAGGACAAAAATACCGTCGCAGTTATTCTCAGGATAAATAGTCCAGGGGGTAGCCCAGTACAAGCCGGTTATGTCTATGATGAGATTCGCCGCCTCAGGGAAAAATATAAAGACACCAAGTTATATGCCGTGGCGTCAGATATTTGTGCATCCGGGGGATATTATATCGCCGTGGCGGCAGACGAGATATATGCAGATAAAGCCAGTTTAATAGGCTCGATTGGTGTATTGATGAATGGTTTTGGTTTTGTCGATACCATGAAAAAGCTCGGTGTAGAGCGTCGGCTATTAACGGCGGGGGCGCACAAGGGTATTTTGGATCCCTTTTCTGCGGTCAAAAAGGAAGAATTAGCCCATGTACAGGGCATGATCGATGGCGTGCATCAACAGTTTATCGACGTCGTTAAACAGGGGCGAGGAGATCGCTTAAAAGAAACACCCGAAATCTTTAGTGGTCTTTTCTGGAATGGCGAAGACGGTTTGCGGCTAGGTTTAGTGGATGGGCTGGGCAGTGCAGGATACGTCGCACGGGAGATCATCGGTGCGGAAAAAATTGTCGATTTTACCGCGAAGGCCAATTATTTTGATCGATTCGCCGACCGAATTGGCGTATCTGTGGGCAGTTTTTTATCGGCGCAACTCGGATTGCAAGGCGCGAAACTACAATAGTGTCGACTCAAACTGCACGTTCAATTATCTCTATTGCACGGCTTATTTTATCGAGTGGCGTATAAAAATGCGGCGAGAGACGAATACCATCACCGCGTAGGGCGCAGAAGACTTGCTGTTGTAGTAGTTTTTCAAAAAGCTTTTTATTCTCGATATGGCGATGGCTAAAGTTGATAATTCCGGCTTGGCGCGAAGTCTGAATTGGACTATGAATAATATAATCTGGGTTGGCATTAAAAAACGCTTCGAATATTGCAATGCGTTTTTTGATCGCCGACTCGACCTTGTGAATACCTTCCTGTAAGAGTACATCTAGACTCGCGCTGAGTGCCTGTATGCCCAGCATGTTAGGGCTACCGCACTCGAACCTGCGTGCATCCTGTGCGGGTGCCCAGTCAAGGCGATCATAATTACCCGGGTCATCCGTCATATGCCATCCAAATTGTAATAATTTGATACTATCGCGTAAGTCCGGACGTACATAAAGAAAACCTAAGCCCTCAGGCCCCATCATCCATTTATGTCCATCTGCCATGGCAAAGTCGATATTGTTGGCGACGACGTCAAAATGCATGGCGCCAATAGCTTGAATAGCATCCACGCAGAATAAGATCCCCCGTTCTCGACAGAACAACCCCAGTTTTTTCAAGTCATGGCGTAGACCCGATGCAAATTGTACTGC
>JBGMRO010000253.1:0-6112 GCA_048061555.1 Thiohalomonadales bacterium
CCGATATCAATCTACATCAGAAATCAAAGGTACTTCAGTTGACGTTTGACGACGGCAGTACTTTTGAATTTACCTGTGAGTTTTTACGGGTGTATTCTCCCTCCGCAGAGGTTCGCGGTCATGGGCCAGGGCAGGAGGTTTTGCAGGTCGGGAAAAAGAACGTCAATATTAAGGGTCTAGAACCTGTTGGCAATTACGCCATCCAATTGGAATTCGATGATGGCCATAATACCGGTATATATTCTTGGGAAACCCTGTATCAATTAGGCGTCGACAAAGACGCGCTATGGCAAGAGTATTTAGACAGACTCGCAGAGGCAGGGCAACATAGAAACTAAATAGATTGCTGGTGTAAGCTTTATGAAAAAATCAAGTTCACAAGATTCTACCGATAAGGGTCAGGCAAGCAAGGCGTCAACTAAACCGGGGCGTTCAAACGCACCCACTACCGGCCCAATAAACCGCTCGGAAACAAAGTCTAGTACCGCCGCTGATAAATCGTCAAAAGCCACGTCCTCACAAGCCAGAGTCTCACAAGCCAGCGCCTCACAAACCAAGTCAGCACATACTAAATCTGCACAAGCTAAGTCCACAACAAACAGGCCCGCAAAAAATAAGCCAGAGGCCACGACCCATTTTGGTTATCAAGAAGTTCCTACTGACGTGAAGGCGGCCAGGGTCGCCGATGTTTTTAAATCGGTAGCCAATAAGTACGATCTTATGAACGACGTGATGTCCTTTGGCATACACCGACTATGGAAACGCTACGCCATAGAGCTAACGGGTCTGCGTTCTGGGCACCAAGTTCTCGATATCGCTGGTGGTACTGGCGACCTGGCTACAAGAATGTTGCCGCTGGTAGGAGAGGCGGGGCAAGTCATATTGGCGGATATCAATGCCGCTATGTTGGAACAGGGACGAGAGCGACTGATAGACCACGGTATTATTAAAAATGTGGAATATGTACAAACAGACGCACAATCTCTTCCCTTTGCGGATGACCACTTCAACTGCATAACCATAGCATTTGGTTTGCGCAACGTGACCGATATTCCTACAGCCCTTGAATCCATGTACCGGGTGCTGAAACCGGGTGGCCGATTGTTAGTGCTTGAATTTAGCAAACCGGTCCTGCCTGGTCTAAAGACGTTATATGACACCTATTCATTTAAAATTTTACCAGCCATGGGTAAGATTATTGCCGATGATGCGGATAGTTATCGTTATTTGGCTGAATCGATTCGCATGCACCCGGATCAGGAGACACTCAAGGAACGTTTACAGGACGCAGGTTTTGAAAATTGTGACTATTTTAATTTAAGCGGCGGCATAGTCGCTGTGCACCGAGGTTTTAAATTGTGAAAGGTCTGGGCAAAAGTCATGGTTCCACACTAATTTTTGCCGGGTTTTGGCGGCGCGTGCTGGCGACATTGATAGACTCGATTATTTTGCTGTTGATTTTTACTTTGTTGTTGGGGCCGCTTTATGCAAATGCTGAGTTTTTTTCAATAGAATGGCTGATTAGTAATGGCATCACCCTATTGATTACAGTCACATTGTGGGTACGTTATCAAGGCACACCCGGAAAACTATTACTGGGCTGTCAGGTAGTCGATGCCGCGACCTTGCAACCGTTAGACTTTAAACGAGCGCTGCTGCGCTATTTTGGCTATTACGTTTCTATGTTACCGCTATTGTTGGGTTTCCTATGGATAGCTATTGATAAGCGTAAACAAGGTTTTCATGACAAAATCGCCAAGACATTTGTACTTTATCAAGGCGAGTCTGAGCAAGACGACGAATCACAAAAATCCTTAAGTGAACTCATGGCTGAGCTTCGATGAACCACCTACCCATAGCGATTACCGCAGGCTTAGAACAAGTCATTAACCAGGTGATACAGCTTGATGCGGAATTTCCTGAACAGTTGAGTAAGCTGCACGACAAGGTCATCGCCATCCATGTCAGCGATGTCGATGTCTGTGTATTCCTCTTTGTCTGTAGCGACAATACCATCCAAATGATGTCGCGATATGATGGCGAGGTCGATGCGACAATAAGCGGCAGCAGTTTTGCACTATCTCGTATGGGCCTGTCAGAGACGCCTAACGAACTAGTATTACGTGGTGAGGTCGTTCTGGAAGGCGATGTGCAGCTCGCTAAAAAGGCACGTGAAGTCATTGCTTCTTTCAACATTGATTGGGAAGAACATTTATCGAACTTAACCGGGGACATCGTGGCCCACCAGATCGGCAATCTTTTCAAGCAGGGGATTTCTTGGGGTAGGCAAACCATGCAGACCTTGGCTAAAGATATGTCTGAATATATAGTCTATGAAAAGTCTTATGTGCCCACACAACATGAATTAAGCGATTTTCTAGCGCAGGTGGATACATTCCGAGCCGATGTCGATCGTCTCGAGGCGAAGATTCAGCTGTTTGAACAACAACAGGAAAAATAACGTGGGAGGTCTGTCTTAGGTGGGTGGTTTCGCACAGCTGCTACGGCTGATCTATATTAATCGTATTTTATTGCGACATGGCTTGGACGAAGTTATCCTGGCGACGCATCTGTTACGACCCTTGCGATTCATGGCCTATCTATCTCCCTGGCGTTGGACCCGAAAAAGGCACGTTTCGCGTGCGGTGCGACTGCGACGCACACTAGAAGATCTAGGTCCGATATTTATCAAATTTGGACAAATTCTCTCCACGCGACGCGATCTGTTGCCCGACGATATCGCAAACGAGCTCGCGAAACTACAAGATCAAGTGCCGCCCTTTGATGGCAAAATTGCGGTAGAAATTATCGAAAAGGCCTTTGGCCGTAGCGTGAATGAAGTCTTTGTCAATTTTCAAACGACGCCATTAGCGTCGGCCTCCATTGCGCAAGTCCATACAGCGGAACTACCGGACGGTACCGAGGTGGTGGTCAAGGTGCTACGACCGGGTATAAAAAAGACCATCGGTCGTGATGTGGCGCTACTACACACGCTCGCCCAACTTGCGCAACGGTATTGGAAGGATGGGCGACGCCTACGCCCAATAGAAGTCGTCGCTGAGTATGAGAAGACCATATACGATGAGCTTGACCTTATGCGTGAGGCAGCCTCGGCATCACAATTACGGCGTAATTTTAGAGATTCAGAGATGCTGTATGTACCCGAGGTGTATTGGGAATTAAATACGACGGACGTCATGGTCATGGAGCGCATACGGGGTACGCCGGTGAGCGATATCCCTACCTTACGGCATCACAATATCGACCTCAGGCAACTGGCAGAAAATGGAGTAGAGATATTTTTCACGCAGGTGTTTCGTGACAGTTTTTTTCATGCCGACATGCATCCCGGTAATATTTTTGTCTCAGACAAAGGTAAATACATAGCGGTAGATTTTGGCATCATGGGTACCTTGGGGCGTGACGACCAACATTATCTAGCAGAAAATTTTCTGGCATTTTTTCATCGCGATTATCGCCGGGTTGCGGTGCTGCACGTAGAGTCGGGATGGGTGCCGCCCGATACACGTGTGGATGAATTTGAAGCCGCGATACGCACGGTGAGTGAACCGATCTTTGAACGGCCATTAAAGGATATATCCTTTGGTCATCTATTGCTCCGTCTATTTCAAACTGCACGACGTTTCAATATGGAGGTGCAACCACAACTTGTACTCCTGCAAAAGACCTTGCTGAATATCGAAGGCCTCGGTCGGCAACTATACCCAGAGTTAGACTTGTGGCAAACCGCCAAGCCGTTTCTCGAACGCTGGATGCATGGTCAGGTCGGTTTCCCGGCATTCGTAAAAAGCATGAAGGAAAATGCACCGCAATGGGCGGAGGTCTTACCAGAGATCCCCGTCTTGATCCATGCCGCACTGAAGAGTCATCAAAAAGAAAATCCAGACGCACAGATCATCCAAAGACAAGCCGAGCAGTTACGCCTAGAAATACGTGTCGCAAATCGTCGAACCTTCTGGGCCATAATCGGTTCCGCATTAATGCTTAGTGCAGCGATCATTTTTAGCCTAATGGGGACTAGCGCTAACACCATGGCCGGTGTACCTCCACTCGCTTGGATGTTGGGCGGTGCGGGTGCCATCATTATATTGTTCTCCTGGCCTTGGCGTTCAGATTAGTTGCACGGAGATCTAAGCAAATTGGTGGATGGCACTAGTTAATCCTGAACAGATTGCCTTTTCTTGTTTCTATATGTATCCCACCGACCCAACGATCTATTGTATTTAGTTTCAGCCAATCTGCCTTGTCGACTAACAAATCCTTTCCCGTAGCAGTCAATGAGACTTGCCATTGCTTTGGACTTTCACCCTTTTTGTCTAGACTAATAGCTGCATACTCTGCTGTAGCCAGATCTGCAAGGACCCCCCAATAACCGCTGTCACCCATAAATGTAAGTGGTTCGTAGTGATTCGTATACCAACCAAATAGACGTGCGGCGTTCATTGGGCCTTTCTCTGCGAGTATTTGTAGTGTCAAATTTTCAGTTAGGTTTAAGCCGTTTCGTTGCGAGGGTAATTGCTTGAGATGGCGGTCTAGTGCCGGCGTCAATGTCGGCAGTTCAACGGTACCCATGGCAATCAAGTCCTGCAACGCCTGCGGGGTCGCGGCACGTATGGCGGCCCAAGCCTGTCTGCCTATCGTATATTGCGCCGCTGTGACATCGGTAAAGGCATCCCATAATACCGGCATCGCTTCGGGTGGTAACTGACCAATACCGTTAAAGATCTTGACTCCAGGGAAATGCGTGATATTAATCATTTTTAAAACCGGCGGCCGGTGCTCCTCGGTACTAAAGAAATCCAAAAGTTTCGCCAGGGTTAACTGATCGTAGGAATCGTGTTCCGACCAGATGTAAACTGCATCGTAGTTGCGCGCCGTTTCTAAGTCGTCATAATCTTGCTGTAGATCCTTCAGGATTTTTTCATAGGGTAAATTAAAATTTGCACTAATATAACGAGCGCGTATAGGTATAAATTCTTCCCGAGTCTTTTTTAGAGGTACAGGGCCATGCACGTAAGGGTCAGCAAAAACCAAAAAATCGCCACAAAACCCGGCCACTGCCAAGGCGTGTTGTATATCACTGCCACAACGTATGTGTAAAGTACGCTGATTCGCATCGAGTGCCGAGGGTAGGCCGTTATTCAGAGCGTCCCGTGTAATTTGTATTTGTACAATATGTGACTTTAGCTCAGACCAATTTTTGAAACCATGGCCTTGTGCGATCACGGACTGCGCATCGTGTAACTGTAGAGTAACGGTATTTTTTGATGGTTGGCTGCGCCACTCTCGCAATAAATCCTTGGCGCGATTTTTCTGTTGTTCCAAACACAAGTGCTGCAACTTGCGCGGATCATCTATATCAAAATAACCGGGTGGACTGAGTGTTTTCTTGGTAAATTCAGTACGCAGCGAGGCAAGATTTTCGATCATAACGATCCTTCAATGATTGTAATCCCAGGCCCGTTACAAAGGTTATAAGGAAATTTCTCGAAGGTAACTTGTATTTTCTGGGCGCAGCCCTTCCCACGGGCGGGACGTTGGCAAACCAGCGTGCCGGATAGATTACTTCGAGTGAGTGCGGGCTGTCAATTATACTTACTTAAATTCCGAAAATAGGGAACGTTGTTGGCCCAGTGGACAAAATATTGTCATGGAAATTCATATCACGCTGTCGCAACGTCAACGATCATAGCTGGATTTTACGTTTTGCGGGTACTCGAAACTTAAAACCCAGCAAAATCCAAAAAGATATTTTCATACATTAGTCGCGGTTATCAACTTCTCGGGCTTGTCCAACAAAAGGTTTAGATTGTGGTTCGTTCGTGCCTCACTCTCACAATCTAACCTTATTCATTATGCGTAATATTCGCTCGTGAATTTAAAATTTACCATAATCATTTTTCCATTCGCTTCGAGCAGGAATTGATTCTATAGTATCCCAGTGTTCGACGAGTTTTCCTTTATCAACTCGGTATAGATCATAAATTGCCGAATGAACTGCCTTAAAGTAACCTTCACACACAGATAATACAAAGCTTCCATCTGCTAATACTCTATGATTTTTTTCATAATTTAGATTAATTTCGTTATT
>JBGMRO010000254.1:0-6077 GCA_048061555.1 Thiohalomonadales bacterium
GCCGATCAAAAATAGTAGGCCGACCTTCGGGGTCAGATCGTGTACATACGATACCGGCATCTTTGTGATAAATTAGCGTGCGTATTGGGGTCAAGTGTAGACGCCGCTCGGATACCCGTTTCCCATCCACTTCGATCAAATCGCTAGATTCTACTCGATCACCAAGCTGAGCGGTTATGCGATTTATTTTTATGCGACCGGCGCTGATCCAGGTCTCGAGTTCACGCCGTGACCCAAATCCAGCACGTGCCAGAACTTTTTGAAGTTTTTCACTCATCGAGTCTCACTGCCCACAAGCTACTCCGTAGTATTCACTGGCCGGTCTAACACCTCGTGCGAATCATGTTCACTATCAATGTTGTGATTGACATCGATAATTTCATTTTCGATGATACCGTCACCACTATCATTCAATGAACCTTCATCCACTCGTTTTACTTCGGTATTTAGTGCCGCCGCTTGCGCGGTAACTTCTTCGTCAGTTTTTTCTTGCTCAGTTGGCGCGGTCTCAATAAACGCCACCTCAACAATTTCATCCTCTGTGGTTTCGCCCACTAAGCTCTCGTCTATACCCGCGGAAGGCGCTTCGTCTTGCGATGCTAAAAAGCTCTCAATAATCTCCAGCTCCGCAGGGTCGACACTAATTTCTGCAGGGTCGACACTAACTTCTGCAGGGTCGACACGATCGGTCTCAGTGGAGACAGATTCTGGTAGCACAGCATCTGAACTCGGGGCGTCGGCTATTTTGGGGCTGACATCTGCATTTGCTAAATCGTCACTTAAATTGAGTTCTTCATTTATTTTGTCGAGATCCTTTATTTGTGACAAACTGGGTAACTGCTCTAAGGAACTCAAATTAAAATAATCCAAAAACTCTTTTGTGGTGGCAAATAGCGCGGGCTTACCTGGCACATCCCTATGACCAACGACACGCACCCAATCTCTTTCCTGTAGGGTTTTAATTATATGTGAACTGACACTAACGCCGCGCACATCTTCTATTTCACCCCGTGTAATGGGTTGTTTATAGGCGATAAGCACCATTGTTTCTAATAAGGCCCTTGAATAGCGCGGCGGTTTCTCTTGCCACAACGGCTGCAACCATTTAGCGTATGCCTGCTTGGCTTGAAAACGATAACCCGAGCCTACCTGCTTGAGTTCCACACCACGATCTTGGCAGTCTTGCTCAATACTAGTAATCGCATCACGAATTGAGGCCTTGTCAATTTCTTCGTCATCCTGAAATAAACGAAAAATCGAGTCAAAATTGATTGGCTTTCCGTACGCAAGCAGTGCAGCCTCGATGACATTCTTAATTTCATTTTGTTGCATCATTCTTCTACTGCTTTTAAATGAATGGGTTCATAGGCATTAGTCTGTATTATCTCGATGAGCGAGTCCTTCATGAGTTCCAATATCGCCAAAAAGGTCACCACCAAACCACGTCTACCTTCTTCGTAGCTGAATAGTGTCGAAAACTCTACAAATTGTTTACCTCGTAATTTCCCTAATACGCTAGACATACGTTCTCTCACAGAGAGTGGTTCTAAAACGATGTTGTGATGGGTGAACATTTCAGCCCTAACCACGATATCCTTGAAGGCCAACAATAGCTCTTTTAGCTCGACGTCGGGCTGTGGTCGCTCAATATGAAGATCCGGTACCTCAGCACTGACTTCGAAAATTTCGCGATACAGTCGTGGTAGACCATCTAGATCTTCGGCCGCAGTCTTGAAACGCTCGTATTCCTGTAGGCGACGTACTAATTCTGCTCGAGGATCGTCCTCGTCCTCTTCGTTGACGGGTCTAGGCAATAAAATTCGAGACTTTATTTCGGCCAACATAGCCGCCATGACCAGGTAGTCTGCCGCCAATTCCAGACGGAACTCCTTCATGAGTTCGACATATTCCACATATTGACGAGTAATCTCCGCGACGGGGATATTCAATATATCGAGATTCTGACGTTTTATCAGATAAAGCAGCAAATCCAACGGCCCTTCGAAGGTCTCTAAAAAGACCTCCAAGGCATGTGGGGGAATGTATAAATCCTCGGGTAACTTACTATAGGGCTCACCGCCAACCAGGGCCAGTTTTTGCTGTGTGGGACTCTGTTCTTGGACAATGTTGTCCGTGTCGGGCATTGTTTGGCCTTGTTCGTTTATAGTTTCAGTATCGGTATCCACAGGTTTTTATTCTTATTTGAGTGCTAATTTATAATCCGATCGTAGGTTGTACGGGCTAGAGTGCTGGCAGAATGCAATAACTGTTGCGCACTATCGATATTCCAACCCCATCACTTGCCGAACCTCCTCCATGGTATCACGTGCAACGTCCCTCGCCGCCTCACTACCCTCGTGAATTATATTCCTCACCAAACCAGGATCTTTTAGATACTCGGCGGCACGCGCCTGTATGGGCTCTAATTCTGCCAATACAGCATCTATTATGGGTTGTTTGCAGTCGACACAACCAATATCCGCCTTTTTACACCCCGCCATGACCCATTGCCGAGTATCTTCGCTGGTATAGACTCGATGTAGATCCCAGACCGGACATTTTTCTGGGTCACCGGGATCCGTACGTCGAATGCGTGCAGGATCGGTAGGCATGGTTCGCAATTTTTGCGCTACGACTTTGGGATCCTCTTGTAGCGCAATGGTATTATTATAGGATTTGGACATTTTTTGTCCATCCAGACCTGGCATTTTTGGAGACTGCGTCAATAAAGATTGCGGTTCCGGTAGAATTATCTTGCCACCACCCTCGACATACCCAAACAGTCGTTCTCGGTCACCGAGGGTTATGTTTTGCTGCCCCTCTAGTAAGGCACGTGCGGTCTCTAGTGCCGCATGATCACCCTGTTCTTGATATTTTTTGCGCAACTCACTGTAAAGTTTCGCATTTTTCTTACCCATTTTTTTAATCGCCGCTTCAGCCTTTTCTTCGAATCCGGCATCTCGACCATACAAATGATTAAAACGTCGTGCGATCTCACGGGTGAGCTCCACATGACTTACCTGATCTTCTCCTACCGGTACCTGACCCGCTCGATAGACTAAGATGTCGGCGCTCTGCAATAAGGGATAGCCTAAAAAACCATAGGTAGCGAGGTCTTTCTCGCGTAGTTTCTCTTGTTGGTCCTTATAACTCGGTACTCTCTCCAACCAACTTAATGGGGTCACCATCGATAGTAGTAAATGTAATTCGGCATGTTCAGGTACTAACGATTGTACAAACAGCTTCGCGGCACCTGGGTCAACCCCACACGCCAACCAATCTACCACCATTTCGTGGGTATGTTGGGCAATTTTACTAGGATCATCATAATGGGTCGTGAGGGCGTGCCAGTCAGCGACGAAAAAGTAGCATTCCTTTTCATGTTGCAAGCGAACCCAGTTTTTTAATACACCATGATAATGTCCCAGGTGTAATGGACCTGTGGGTCGCATTCCAGAAAGCACACGTTGAAATTGTGCGGGAGAATTCAATATTGGCTCCTATTTTCCATCTAAAAAAATACGGTTTATATAGTGACAATTAACCTGGATTCGGGACTGCTTAGCGCCCAAATAGAGAAAATATTCCGGTCTGCACAAAACCAATGGCCGGATAAAGAACCATCCCCAAATAACCCGTAAACATGAGTACGAGCAATATGACTAGACCGTAAGGTTCTAAGCGGTCAACCTTGTCTGATAGTCGATTGGGCAACAAAGAGGTCAATATTCGTCCACCATCCAAAGGAGGCAATGGTAACAAATTCAATACCAGTAATATGGTATTAATCATCACACCCGCGGCCCCCATATACGCCAAGGGCATACCCAACCACGACGTCGTGGCAGTAAGCTCGACACCAATACGCCACACAAGAGCCCATAAAATCGCCATAAAGAGATTGGCCATGGGCCCTGCTAATGCCACTAAGGCGATATCACGTTTTGGATTTTTGAGATTTTTCCAGCCGATAGGCACGGGTTTGGCCCAACCGAAGATAAAACCACCGATCAAGAGCAGCGCGACCGGCACCACCACGGTCCCAATAGGATCAATATGTTTTAAGGGGTTTAGCGTCAATCGACCTAGCATTTTGGCCGTCTGATCGCCTAATTTAAGGGCGACCCAGCCATGCGCAAATTCATGCACCGTGATCGCTAGTAATATGGGCAAGCTCCAAACGGCGATTTGTTGTAATGTACTGAGATTATTCATGCGCGGATTCTATCTGTTTTCACCCCTGTCGTCGTGTTTAATCTTATCATCAGCGCAATCCACTGACATCTCCCGCGCCATGGCGTAATATAGACATAGTCTCTCCGGTCAGGTCTAACAAGGTCGTCACCTCGATTCCAGCCACTCCGGCGTCGATAACCACATCCACTTGCTTATCCAGACGCCGCATTATTTCGTCAGGATCGTTTAATGGCTGACTTTCTCCTGGCAATTCTAAAGTTGTACTCATGATGGGTTCGTGCAGTTCTTCTAGTAACGTTGCGACAATTCGACTCGCGGGAATTCGCAGCCCAATCGTCTTTCGTTTCGGATGCATTAAGCGTCGCGGAACCTCACGCGTCGCATTCAATACAAAGGTATAAGGACCGGGTGTGAGGCGTTTTAATAGACGGTAGCCCGTATTATCCAGCTTGGCAAAATCGGCAACTTCGCTAAGGTTCCCACAGACTAAGGTAAACTGATGCTTATCTGATAGCTGGCGAAGTCGGCGTACCCGTTCGACCGCGAGTTTATCGCCCAAATGACAGGCAAGTGCATAACTCGTATCGGTAGGATAGACCAAGACGCCACCATTTCTAAGGAGGTCTGCGGCAATCCTTAGTAAACGACGTTGTGGGTTATCGGGGTGAACGTACAGGCGCTGGGTCATCTTTTTTTCAATTTACGGGCTAAGAGATTTGGCGATTCTGGTAAAAATGGCGAAGTTGGCTGGTACACTTGATTTTAGAATACGGGACAAGCACTAATCAGTCCAACTTTCCCATATAGCGGTGCATTGTTGAGGAATAGGCGGTATTTGACCCAGCTTCGCCCAAGGGGCATCTGGGCTGTGGAAATCGGAACCACAACTGGCCAATAATTCGTGCTGTAACGCCAATTGTGCCATATTTTGACACTCTAGCGGACTATGCGCAGACGATACCACCTCTAAACCCACCCCACCAACACTGCGAAAGTCCGTTAATAATCTATTGAGCTTGCTGCGGCTCATTTTATAGCGCGCCGGATGTGCGACAACCGCTTGGCCACCAGCACCGATGATCCAAGTCACGGCATCTTGTAGTTGTGCCCAATCACCCGAGACGTGACCGGGTTTACGTTGTACCAAGTAGTTTTTGAATACCTGACGAAAATCTCGAGCATAACCGTTTTTGATCAAAAATCGAGCGAAATGAGTACGGCTAATCAAACTATCGGCGCCTGCCTCAGCTTGTGCACCGGCAAATGCACCCGGTATACCCGCTTTTTCCAATTTTTTCCCGATCTCCTGTGCCCGCCATAGACGGAAATCACGTAGCTTGGCCAAGCCAGCTAGTAAGGCGCTATCATCGGCTTGTATGCGCAATCCCAATATATGAATCGTCATCGCATTCCAGGTCACTGAAATTTCCACCCCGGCGACGAATCCGAGCTCAAGCCTAATCGCTTGCTGCACCGCACGGGCGATGCCATCCACACAATCGTGGTCCGTTAAGGCCAACACATCGACGCCCGCTTCTTTTGCGGCGGTCAGGAGTTGTTCCGGGGTGAGTGTGCCATCAGAAATCGTTGAATGGCTGTGAAGATCATAGTGTAGAGTCATTACGGGTATTTTACCTGAGCTGCAAGCGAGTCTGCATATACGCTCCAGGCTAGTGCTTTACACTTATTTATTGTGTTACAGTAGCGGGCTTTGCGCGCTGGGCAATACTACGAGAACGGATGTCCATTGTAAATAAATAATAATGACTAACTATTTGTCGCCCAAACTATCGCTTAAATAAAGTTCACAACGCCTTGATTTATGGTAACTTTAAATATTTTTTGGTTTTATTTATTCAGACACTCCCAAAGTTTTTAAA
>JBGMRO010000255.1:0-6035 GCA_048061555.1 Thiohalomonadales bacterium
GAGAAACATAAAAAAGCGCTACATGGGTTAAGTTCCACTACGGTGCAATCAGGCACCCCCTTCGCGGCACATGTCCAATCTCAGGTTAACCTGTAGGATCTCCTGGTTTCCTGGTTCCCACGGTCCCCCGTGGGAATCCGTACCATTGCTTTCAACTTTATACCCAGTATGCGTTACCACGCAGGAGCGTAGGAACGAGGAAAATTCGTGCCCATCCTATGTATTAACATTGTTCAGTTTTTGACTCTATGCCTACATCTCGGCCGGTGAATTGGCGCAGGTGGATTAACGTTTGGCGTCTACTGACACCCCTCATTCATGGACTTACCTTTATTATAAAATATCTACACGAAGGGAGAGTTGCATGAACATTAACCACAGGATTAGCAATACCACCATTCGTCAATCTGTATCCTTTACGGGTCGCGGTTTACACACCGGCAACGTAACTCGTATCACACTAATACCCTGTTATGATAATAAGGGGATCTATTTTGTGCGTAATGATCGCAATCCCACAAAAAATGTCATATACACCAATTTTATTAATGTCTCGGATAGCAAATACTCGACCTATTTGACTAACCAGCATGGTGTAAGCGTACATACCATCGAGCACTTGTTATCCGCCTTGAGTATCTGCCGAATTGATAACGTTAGAATCGAAACCGATGGTGCTGAAATACCCATGACGGCGGGTGGTGCCAAAGACTTTGTCAGTACCATTTTTAATGCTGGCGTAAACGATTTGAGTAGTGACCGACGGGCAATATGGATAAAACAGCCCATTGCCGTTAGCGATGGCGATATGGGGGCAATATTGTTACCCAATCCTGTTTCACGTTTCACGGTGAGAATCGATTATCCCGGTGCCACCGTTAGCTCTCTCTACTATACCGTTGCATTGTTGGGTGATAATTATTTTTTTGATATCGTATTCGCGCGCACATTTAAATTCACCAATCAACTTGAAGATCGCAGGCAGCAAGGTCTACAAAGCGGTGCCTCACTGATAAGCGCCGCCTTGGGTGGGACTAATCAATACAAAAACTCATCTATTATGACTAGACATAACGAATTGGTACGTCGAAAGATTCTTGGGGCCATCGGCGACCTAAGTCTCGCCGGCATGCCTATCATGGGCCATTACCTCGCGTACAAAGCAGATCGTAGTTTGAACCGAAAATTGTTACGCAAGATGTTCCAGGAAAAAGGCAGTTGGACAAATTTACCAACCGCCGTCACAAAACCCAATTTTTTCAATTCGACTAGATCCAAAAAAACGATGTTGGCTCTGCATTAAGCAAACTAGTATGGCTATACGGTTATAACAACATTGCCCGTCTTATGTCCTTTTTCGACATAACGATGGGCCTCTGCCGTCTGTGCCAACGTGAAACGATTATCATCGATGATCGTCTTGAGCTTTTTTTCTTCGATGAGTGCTTTTAGAATAAGAAGATCTTCAGAGGTATGATCTGCGAATGCGAACATAACCTTTTTTTCGCTGGCATTAGATACCCAGATCGCACGAAACATTTCTACCAGTTTTGGGTTGGCAATAAGTAGTGTACCCTTGTCTTTAAGGACCTTAAGACATTTGCTGAACGGACATTTACCTATGGTTTCAAAGACAACATCGTATCGTTGGCCAGACTTAGAAAAATCCTCTTGCGTATAGTCGATCACATGAGTAGCGCCCAGCGATTTAACCAATGCGACTTTTGCGGTACTACAAACCGCGGTGACTTCCGCGCCATAGTATTTGGCAAGCTGTATCGCCATCGTACCTATGCTGCCCGAGGAGCCATAGATGAGTACCGTTTGCCCGGGTTTGATATTGGCCCTACGCATAAAATGCAATGCGTTGGCACCCCCCACAGGTACCGCCGCCGCTTCCTGCCAGGATAGATTATTGGGTTTAATGGCGATAGCATATTTAGTCGGTAGGCAAACGTACTCGGCATAGGCCCCAAAAACAAAGCCTGTTTGTGCAATGACCTGATCTCCCTTTTTAAATTCTGTTACCTTGCTGCCGACGGCTTCGATTTCCCCGGCGACCTCTTGGCCCAAGATGGTATCTTGCTTAGGCTTAATGATTCCCATCTTGATTCGCAGAAAAAGCCAAAACAAGATATGGACTTGGAACCGGCGAAGTTCGCAATCACCGGTATTCACGGTCGCCGCACGAATTTTTATGAGTACTTCATTGTCTTTGACTATGGGCTTCTTGACCTCTCTAAGACGGAGTACCTCTGGTGGGCCGTATTTTGTGTGTACAACTGCTTGCATATTTGACTCTCCTACGTGCGTAGTGTTATCTGTGCGGTAAATCTTGAGTAATCACGACTTTACCCTTGGCGTGCCCTTCTTCAACATAACGAAGTGCCGCAGCGGTTTCGCTTAAGGGATAACATTTATCTATAATAATTTTTATTTTTTGTGCTTCAATAAGTGCCATAATAAAATCTAAATCTTTATTGTTTTTCAAGGCCAGGAAACCCATCCTTTTTTTATTGGAAATATGAATCCATTTTCCAAACAGCAATAGCTGTAGCATACATCTCATAGAACCCCCCACCATCACATAGCTGCCACCTCGTTTTAAAATCCGTTGGTATTCGAAAATGGAGTAATGTGCGGCGAGATCCAATATTAAATCATAACAGTGACCACTTTTAATAAAATTCTCTTCTGTGTAGTCAATCACATGGTCCGCGCCCGCAGACTGCATCATTGCCAGTTTTTCTGTATTATCCACGGCGGTCACTTGCGCACCGTACATTTTGGCTATTTGTATCGCGAATGATCCTGAACCGCCTCCGCCACCATTAATCAACACCTGATCGCCCGCTTGAACTATCCCTTTATCACGTAATCCCTGCAGCGCTATGGTGGCCGCTTGTGGTATGGCTGCGGCCTGTGGGTAGGTCAAGCTTGCGGGCTTGAAGTGCAACTTGTCTTCGGGGACACATACATACTCGGCAAATCCACCAAAGCTGTCAAAAATATCTCCGAATACCTCGTCACCGGATTGAAACCGCGAGATATTCCTACCCACGGATTCGACTTGGCCCGCAATGTCGCTGCCTAAAATTTTATTTTTTGGTTCAAACAGTCCATAGATACGGGCATATAAGGGTTTGCCGGTCAGTAGCTCTAGGTCGGAGGCATTAATCGCAGTCGCATAAATTTTTATCAGGACTTCATTGGCCCCAGGGTTCGGTTTTTCGACTTCCTTGAGTTGCAGACAGTCTGGTGGTCCATACTGGTCACACAAAATCGCCTTCATACCTTAATCCCTCGATCCATCACACTATTTTCACTATTCTTTGATGAAAAACATCAAGCCAAACTCGGTAACAGACTACGTTTCCGATATCGCCCCAGATACAGAATCAATTCAGCCATGGCAATGTCAAATAGAAACGTAGACCAAATCAATACAGGTAGATAGCCCATAAACTCCTCTCCTAGTATTAGGTATAGTCCACTAAAAAAGATCCTCATAATGGCCGGTGTTAAAGCAATGGCATATGCCCTTATCATCCAGGCACGGTGACGAGCGATATCTCGGTGAAAAATGGCATGTAATGCAATGCAAAGTGCCGCAATGAATGTGATACTAAAAGTGATATTGGCCGCGGTAGATACATGGTTTACAATGACTGGAAAAATAGAGGCCATGGTTATGGCGCTAACCGCGACGAGGATACCAGAAAAGACTAACAATCGACCCGACCAACGGTGTAGACTCGGCCATCGATTGCGTACACCCGGAACGAATTGTAAGGGTGCTAACAACATAATAATCATTCCCGGTATTAGATGCAGTGTAGATATTAACGAGTGTTCAACATAATAAAATAAGCCCTCTGCATCCTCGGGGATCACGCCTGTTGAGATTGCATCTGTCATTGCCGACAGTCGTATTACACCCGATGCGATTGCAACAGATCCCACCAATAACAACAACATCGGCACTAGCCAGAGCGACGAAACTTTTTTTCTCATTTTAGCTTTCCTTTTTATTGTAAGTTGATCTAACCCGTACCACGGACTCCAATGACATACCCGCGTTGCGTATTTTTCTCAAGACACCGTGTAACGCGGACTGATCGACTACCGGTACCGTGATCAAACTATTACCGTCTTTTTCCAAGGAAATTTCCGCCCCGCCAAACCAATTTTTCCATTGCGGGCCCAAATGACCCTCAATCCTCAGTGCATAGGTCATCGGCTCATCTAGATGCGTTTTTTCGTGTACTTGCCCTCGATAAAGATGCTTGTCGTTCATATAGGCCACTCGCGTTGATTGAATACAACACAAATATAGTGGCAAGAGGGGTTTGTTGGGTAGCTACTAAAGTAGCATTTAGAGTACTATTTTTAGATTAGTGGGGAAAATAGGTGGTTAAATTAGAAATCAGCTACGCTTTTTTTAATAACAACTACAACAGCGCCAACTCATGCGCCCGTGCTACCGCTTCGGTGCGTCTTTGAACCTGCAGTTTACTAAATATTTTCTGATTGTGCCCTTTTACAGAGCTCACGGCGAGGAAAAGCCGTTCACTGATCTCCTGATTGGAGAAGCCCTGGGCTATGAGTTGTAAAACTTCTAGTTCGCGTTTGCTTAATGGTTCGACAGTTGGCGCTCCGCTAGGTACAGAATTTTCGTTTTGATGGTTGCCCTTTTCGGGTTCAAATGCCGCCAGTATTCTTCGAGCATAGACCGACATCTTTCCAACCACTGTCAATTCAGACAAGAGTTGCACCATTACAGGGCCTTCATCAACAAAGATCCGTACATAGCTCTCTGGCTCCGCCAACGTCAGAGCATTTTCAAGCAAAACTAACGCCGCGCCCCTATCGCCTTGTGCCTCCTCAGCAAGTGCCTGCAAAATAATAATTTCGATCAAACTACCGCCACGCCCACCGTTTTCAGCGGCTTGGTATAAGCGATCTGCGAATTTTATTGCCTCGGTAATCGTTTTGTCTCTTTTGTTTTTTCTATATTGTGCAATGAGCAGTCTCAGTAAGGTGACGTGCTCAAACTCACACAGGAAAGAAAGTTCATCGTCAATGGATAGCTCGCGCTCTTGTATCCAGGTATTCGCCTCGTTGAGTCTATTCTGCGCAATCCAGATTCGCGCCTTTAATGGTGCTACTGATCGAGTCTCGGGCACCACGTTACGATAAAACAACTGCTCTGCCGTATCGAGTAGGCACAACGCCTCATCCATGTCGCCCTGCTGTTCACAAATACGCGCCTGCGCCAAGGCTAATCGATATCGGCATAATTGTAACGGTGTTTCGTTATTGATGATTTCGCTGCGTTGTAAGTGCTGACTGGCAATTTGCGTATTGCCCCATTCACTGTGTAGTTTACTTAAACCTAGATATATATATGCCGTTCCCTGGGGAAAAGGCTCTTTCCCAGCGACCCAGTGTAGCGACTGCTCATACAAATTGACCGCATCGCGGAGTCGACCCTGCAAGGTACGTATGTCGGCCAAGACAAATATCCCGCCGATGCTATGATCGCTAGAACCAGTTTTGCGTAGACCGGCCAGACCCTCGGAAAATCTCTGGTAGGCGGCATCAATATCTCCACTTGCAAAGTATGTCAGCCCAAGCATTATAGATGTCTCTAAGCGATGCATATGATCTTCTTCAGCCAAAAGACTCAGTGTCTGTTGGCTGAATTTTATCGCGGCGGGAAACTCGCCGCGCGTCTGGGCAAGATAGGCGCGGGCTGCACTAATCGTCACTGGCAAACGTTGAAATTGTTCCTCATCGACAATGACCTTATCACGGTGTTTTTCATCACTATCTTTAATATTATCCAGGTAGACTTCAACCGCTTGCAGCTCAATCTCTGCTGCTTCCAATTCACCTATATCCAGTAATGCCCAGGCATAATTCGCCAAAAGTACCGGTCGGCCACGAACTAATTCAGTGGGTAGCGCCTTCACCCACGCCAGCCAAGGTGCAGACTGTATATAGCGGTCCATATCCGGCCAGGCTAATTCACA
>JBGMRO010000256.1:0-6007 GCA_048061555.1 Thiohalomonadales bacterium
GGGCACTAGACTAGTGTTTCAATTCTGACAATAATACCAGCCGAATTTCGACGGAAACCATGGTGCCTGTTGGTTTTTAGTTCTTCGTTGCGCCAGAATCCCACGCCGGTACTTCTTGAGTCGATGTTTAGTCCGCTTTTTGATTGTCGTGTTTGCTACCATTGTCGATCTCTTTTTTGTCCATGAATGGCAGTGAACATGCGTTTAATACAAAGCCGGCGATGGCCAGGATCAATATCGATGTACTGATGTACATGACCTCGGTACCCGCCATCTCTTTTATCTCCACCGCCAGCACTCGTGTCAAGGCTGTAATAGCGATGTAGATTAAAAACATGACAGGGAGTTTTTTGGTGCGAAAATAGATGCCAACCATGGCGCCTAGTTCAAGATATATAAAAAGCATTAAGATGTCTTTCAAGCCTGCCGAGCCATGTTCGACAATGGTGACTAATTCGTACCCCGTAGACCAAACAATAGTACCGCCTATAACAAACAATACCAATATGTGGAACGTATCAACAAAAATATTACCCAGTTTATCCAACTTTTTATTCAATTCTTTTACCTTTAGTTTTGAGTCTTTAGTCTTTAGTTTTTAACCTTTAACCTTTAACCTTTAACCTTTAACCTAATTTTTACCGCAAAGATCTAGCCTTCTGATAAGCCGCTTCCGATAATTCATTCCAGTCGTCATTGTCCTTAGAAAATGCCTGGTAAGATCGGTAGACCTTATCGAATTCGGGGTCATTTGCGGCCTTTTCTTCGAGAACTTCTTTGGTATATCTTTTTAATGCCTTGATGACCTCATCGGGAAAACTGAAGATTTTGACTTTGTGTTTTTCTCTTAAGGTGCGTAGTGCGCTAAGGTTTTTGGCCTCGAATTGCGCCAACATCCAAACATTTGAGGCACTAGCGGCTGCTTCAATAATGGCCTGTAGGTTGGGTGGTAGGCTGGCCCAAGCGGACTTATTGATAATTAATTCCAATACAGGGCCGGGTTCATGCCAGCCCGGGTAGTAATAATATTTTGCGGCGCGATAGAGGCCCAAGCGTTCATCGTGAAAGGGGCCGACCCATTCCGTCGCGTCGATAGTGCCACGCTCCAGGGCGGTATATATTTCACCACCTGCGAGTAAGACGGGTGTCCCTCCCGCCTTAGCGAAGACCGCGCCACCGAGGCCGGGGATGCGCATCTTTAGTCCCTTTAGGTCTGCAACGCTGTTGATTTTTTTATTAAACCAGCCACCCATTTGTACGCCGGTATTGCCCATGGGAAAGGGTACTAAATTGTGTTTGGCATAGAGCTCACGCCATAAGGTGAGTCCTTCGCCCGCGTATAACCACGCATTCATACCCTGTGCGTTCATGCCAAATGGCACGGCGGTAAAAAAGGCTGCGGCGGGGATCTTGCCGACCCAGTAGTAGGCAGCGCCATGACCCATTTCTACTGTGCCTTGCGATACCGCGTCGAAGGTGCCTAAGGGAGGGATGAGCTCTCCACCCGCGTAGACCTTTATGTTCAATTTTCCGGCAGACATTTTTTTCACGTTCGCCGCGAATTGTTCCACACCCTCTTGAAAGATCGGAAAATTCGGGGGCCAGGTCGTGGTCATTTTCCAATTGAACGTCTTAGACTCAACCGTCGAGATATTGCTCGCCGTGGTGCTTGCCGGTTTTTGGCCACATGCGGCCAGTAATAAAATCGCTATGAGCAGTAGTGCGATGCGATTGATTGTAAGCGTATTCATTATTTTTCCCTTAAACTTAATCTGAGTTATTCACCAACATGGTAGGCTAACTAAATAGGCTAATGCACAGCGGCAGCTTAGCCCATTTCGAGGTTGGCATAGGATACCATTAACCACTTGCTGCCGACCTTATCAAAGTTAATCTGTATGCGTGCGTTCTGTCCTTGACCGTCGTAGTTGAGTACGACACCATCACCGAATTTTGCATGATGTACACGTTGCCCCAGGTGAAATTCGGCTGCACATTGCGCTAAGTCGGGGCTTTCGTAATACATGGGGCTGTGAGATTTACTCTCTAACCTGACTTCTTGGATTAATTCAGGTGGAATTTCCGCGATAAATCGTGAAGGTCGCGGGAAACTTTCAGTGCCGAACATGCGACGTGATTGGGCGTGTGTGATGCAGAGCTGCCTTTTTGCCCGGGTGATGCCGACATAACACAGGCGACGTTCTTCTTCTAAGCGGCCTTGCTCTTGTACCGATCGTTGATGCGGAAAAAGTCCTTCTTCAACAC
The DNA here is from genome assembly GCA_048061555.1 of Thiohalomonadales bacterium. Lineage (GTDB taxonomy): Bacteria > Pseudomonadota > Gammaproteobacteria > SZUA-152 > SZUA-152 > JBGMRO01. The sequence goes on from JBGMRO010000256.1 coordinate 2,266, forward strand.
CACATAGAAATACTAAGGGAAACTCCAGGCCCTTAGCTGAATGTAATGTCATTAATTGCACGCATTCCTTCGCGTCTACTTTTTGAACGTCACCGGATTCAAGTGCGGCATGCGACAAAAATGCAGAGACCTCGTCTATTTCTTCCTGCTCGCTGCCTTGCTCGAACTCAAAATAGCGCGCCGCATTGACCAGTTCATCAAGGTTTTCTAGTTTACCTTGGCCTCTTTCAGATTTATCTCTATCATAGTAGTCATATAAACCACTCTGTTGCATGACGTGTTCAATAACTTCAAACAGTTGCAACCCTTCGCTTTGCTGGCTGAGTTGTCCTATTAAATTGAGAAAATTTTGCAAGGCATTAGTGGCTCGTTTCGTCAGGCCGGTGTTCTTTAGGCATGCATGCATGGCAGTGGTGAGAGAACAGCTTTGTTCTCGTGCATGCTGTCGAAGTATCCCTAGCGTCTTGTCGCCGATACCGCGTGTAGGGGTATTTACCACCCTTTCAAAGGCGGTATCATCCTGCGGGTTTACGACGAGTCTTACATAGGCCAGCACATCTTTTATTTCTGCTCGATCGAAGAATCGGAGCCCCCCGTATACTCGATAAGGTATAGCCGCGTATAACAAGGCCTCTTCCAGTACTCGAGACTGGGCATTGGAGCGATATAGCAATGCGGCTTCGTTGTGTTGGCCGCCGTTGTTTATCCAGTCTGAGATTTGATCCACAATAAAACGGGCTTCGTCTTGCTCGTTAAAGGCGTGATAGAGCTTGATCGGTTCACCGTCGCTATCCGCGGTCCAAAGTTTCTTACCCAAACGGCCTTCGTTATGGGCGATTAAGGCATTCGCCGCGGCGAGAATATTGCCGCTCGAGCGATAGTTTTGCTCAAGACGGACGATTTGGGTATTGGCAAAATCCTGATCAAAGGTCTGTATGTTTTCGATGCGTGCACCGCGCCAGCCATAAATGGACTGGTCGTCGTCACCGACGGCAAATACACTGGCGTTTTTTCCGGCCAAGACACGAATCCAGGCGTACTGTATCGAGTTGGTATCTTGAAATTCATCTACCAGCACGTGCCTAAAACGGTGCTGGTAATGAGCCAGCAGGGTTGGGTTCTTAAGCCATAATTCATGTGCCCGCAAGAGAAGTTCAGCAAAATCGACGAGTCCTGCACGCTCGCAGTACTCTTGGTAATGCTGATAGATTTGCAGCATCTGTCGCTGGTAGGGGTCGTCACTGGGGTCGATATTTTGCGCGCGTTGTCCTTCATCTTTGCGGCCATTTATAAACCATTGTGTTTGCTTAGGTGGCCATTTCGTTTCGTCCAGGTCGAGGCTACGAGTGACTCTCTTGATGCTACGTAGTTGATCGTCACTGTCGAGAATCTGAAAATTTTGTGGTAGTTCGGCGTCTTTCCAATGCAACCGTAACAAGCGGTGGGCGAGCGAATGAAAGGTGCCGATCCAGAGATTGCTTACCGGAATTTGCAATAGAGATTCGACCCGCTGGCGCATCTCTGCGGCGGTCTTATTAGTGAACGTTACCGCCAAGATTGCGTGGGGTGAAACGCCCGCCGTCTGTACTAACCAGGCGATGCGATGCACTAATACACGGGTCTTACCGCTGCCTGCTCCGGCCAGTACCAGTAGATTGGGGGCCTGTGTGCATACCGCGTCACGTTGCACGGCATTGAGTTCATCGAGTATGTGGCTTACGTCCATGGCGGCGATTTTATCAAATAGTCAGCGTATGTGTACGATTTCTTGATAAAAATTTATGTGTCTTATGTGAGGAGAGGAACTTTAGAATCCATTTTTGGTCTTTCGTATTGTGATTCGCTGCGCTTGGCTGGCAGTAGATATGTAAACAGCGCTGTCTTGATTGAAATCATGTGAGGTTACTATTGAATAATAATCAACCTAAAAAGTAGATCAATTTTGTGGGTTATTAATTCAACAGATTGCAGTAAGTCAATAATTTATTTGTAATATCAAATAGTTATCGAATTTCGAAAAATATTGATGCAGGTCAAATTTATATATTGACTTAATCTATAAATAATATTATTTTATGCGACCACATACAAAATAGTTATTGGTATATAACTATTTTGAATCAGTCTAAGTTAACTCGCCGGGTCAGTTATACAACGGTCAAATCAATATAGTCACGTTTTGGAGACGCAAATGAAGAAGAATTTAATAGTAACCTTGGGTATTGCAGGCGCAATATTGGCGGCGGGTGTCCACGCAGGCAGTGGACATCATAGTAAAAACCACTGGGGTTACAAGGGTCTTGAAGGACCGGAACAATGGGCAAAGTTATCTACAGAATATTCAACCTGTGGTACGGGAACACGTCAGTCTCCGATTGACCTTGCAGCTGGGCTTTTGCAGGCCGATATGCAACCCATTAGCTTTAATTATAGCCCGGTTGCACCAGAGATTGTAAACAACGGGCATACTATCCAACTGAATTACAAACCCGGTAGTTCCATTAGTGTAGCTGGTAAATCTTACGAATTACTACAATTTCATTTCCATTCTCCTAGCGAAAATACCGTCTCCGGTAAACCTTTCGACATGGAAATGCACCTTGTCCACCAGAGCAAACAAGGCGAGCTTGCAGTGGTCGCGGTATTTATCAGGCAGGGCAAAGAAAACCACAACCTTAAGGCGGCCTGGGAAAATATGCCGAGCAAGGCTGGTGCACACAAAGTATTGAGCGGTGTTTCACTGAATGCGAAAGATTTGCTACCCTCGGACAAGGCTTATAGCCATTTTAAGGGTTCGTTAACCACGCCGCCGTGTAGTGAAGGTGTCAATTGGTTTGTTTTGAATAAGCCGATAGAGGTATCCACAAAACAGTTAGCAAAATTTATCGACGTGATAGGCCCTAACGCACGGCCAGTGCAAAACTTGAATGATCGATTTGTTCTAAAAGTCTCAAGTAAATAGGATTTAGTCCAACTCGTTATGAAGACATAATAATAAGAGTGCGATTCGCTACTAAGCCGGCGATACGCCCGAGAGGAGATAAGATTATTGCTGCCGGATGGGTGACCCTGTCCGGCTTTTTCTTTGTCAGCAACTCACTATTTGACGGTTAATGCACCACCGGGCTATCATTTTTCCACCCGCCAACACAATTATTTAGACACTTAATGACAGAATCTATCGCCTGGTCCAATAGCGGCACGTTATTTATGATCGTCACAGAGTGATTTTCAAACATTTTAATGAGTTCGCACATGTCGACATCGGCAACGGGTTTGTACCTTCGGTTCATGAAGACATAATCGCCGGTGAAGTTACTCTTCCAGGTCAATTTTCCACTAAAAACGCCGCCGTCGTTATCCTTAAATTCAAGCCAGGTATTCAAAGGTAAGTCCCTGACTAGATCGAAGTAACTGCTGTTTTGGATCTCTGGACTGGATACATGGAAATTAAAGGCCTCGTGGCGCACTGTTTCGGCGAGTATTTCGTCTGCCAAATTGTTATCGTTGAGATTAGTATTGCTGAGACTATTTTTAACCGGATGATTGCTCATTTCCGGATGGCTGCCGCGGCCGTCTTCCGTGTGTTGATTTGAGGCGACATTTGTCCGTAGTGCGTTCAAATGTAATACTTCCAGTTGTTTAATGAAGGTGATAGCTTGTTGGTGGAATTTATCGATGAGCGCTATACCCTCGTGTATGCTCAATAAGATATTCGGTATATTCTGGGTTAATAAACGCC
>JBGMRO010000257.1:0-5975 GCA_048061555.1 Thiohalomonadales bacterium
CGATATCCGCTTGAATCGGTAATTCGCGGCCCGTACGTTCGCCGAGCACCACTAGCGTAATCATCGCGGGTCGCCCATAATCGAAAATTTCGTTCATTGCGGCACGGATAGTACGTCCCGTGTGCAGTATATCGTCGACCAGGATGATATGTTTATCGCTAACGCTGACAGGCAGCTTCGAAGGCTTTACCTGCGGGTTCATGCCTATTTTACTAAAGTCATCACGATAAAATGAGATGTCCAAGGTGGCTAGCGGGTGCGTCAGGTTTAACAAGCGATGTAGCTCCTCGGCGACCCAGACTCCTCCAGAATGGATACCGATCATTAGCAATTCTTCATTGGCGGTGGTCAATCGTCGCTGAAGCTGTGTTGCCATGGACTTAATGAGTGTTTCGATACTCTCATCTTCAGGCATGACGGTTCCTTTTGCTGTGGGTATTTCTAATGCTCATGGCCTATGTCATCGAATACGTTCTTGGAACCATGAATCTAGAATGATTTTTGCCGCATAATGATCGATATCCCCACCTTGTTTTGCCCGAGTAGTCGGATCTTCCAACATAAGTTGCTCGGCTTCATGTGAGGACAATCTTTCATCTATATACTCAATAGGTAGATTGTACCGTGCTTGTAGTTGATTCCCAAAATGTTTTACCTTCTTGCATAACGTGGATTCGCCACCGTCGGCGTGAAAGGGTAAGCCCAGAACGAAGAGATCCGGTTGCCATTGGGAAATGAGGTCTGAGATTGGCTGCCATTTGGGGCTGCCGTTGGGCTGATGTAGGGTCACTAAGGGTTTTGCGCTGGCGCTTACTGTCTGTCCAACGGCTACGCCAATACGTCTAATTCCGAAGTCAAAACAAATTACGGTGAGGTGTCGAGCAGGCATTGTGCGTTAGTTGATAAGTTTGAAGATTCCCGGTGGAGTATACAGCAGAAATTTGTGTCAGGCGTGGCCTATTTCGGCGGAGAGGGTGCTTAAATCGACCCCCATAAGTCTTGCGGCGGCGCTCCAGCGCAATTCGGGTGGAGTCTCGAATATGATATTTGTATCGGAGGGGCCATTTAACCAGGCATTCTCGGCAATTTCATGCTCCAACTGGCCGGCTGCCCAACCCGCATAACCCAGCGCGACTAGAAACTTATGGGGACCATCGCCCACAGCCAATTTGTCAATCACGTCACTAGACGATGACAAGGCGATGTCATCGGTAGTCAAAATACTAGATTGCCATTTTCCGACTGGCGAATGCAGTACGAAACCACAGTCGGTATCGACTGGCCCACCCCGGTATACCGGTTCCAACATCACTCTCGAATCTTTGCATGTTTTCCCGAGACTGGTTACTAATTGACCTACTGTTAAACGGACAGTCTGATTTATGACGATTCCCATGGCACCATATTCGTTATGCTCACAGATATACGTCACAGAATGGAAAAAGTTTGGGTCCATTAAGCCTGGCATGGCGATAAGAAACTGGTTGCTAAGATACGACGAGTTTGTCATAGCGTAAGTATGGTAGAGAGTGGTTACTGCTACAAGTCAAATTCCCTCAAATATGCTCGATATGAGGGTGGCTAATTTGCGCGAGTCTGTAGTTTACTGCCCTGTAGGAATTGGAAAGTTCGCACAATGGTTAATTCGTCAAATTCATCAGCGAGATTTTTTGGAAACGGACTGAAGGGTGCCGCCAATTTTACGATTCGGCTGGCGGCGTCATCCAAGACTTTGTGGCCTGAGAATTTAGTCACTTTTATGTTAACCACAGTGCCATCTTTTCGAATGGTGACACTGACGCGGACATCACCCGATAATTTTTGACGTCGTGCCTTGTCAGGAAAATTGAGCGTGCCGGTCTGCTCGATTTTTTTACGCCAAGAATCTTCGTAGCTGGCGTATTTAGATGCCATGGTCGCGGCGGACATGAACGCACGGTTTTTTCGTTTCTTATATTTTTGCTGTAATAAGGCTAGTTCGGCGCTAGTCTGCGCAATCTCCTTATTGGCGGTCAGTAATTGAGCGGCTGTCTTGTTATCGGAATTTGACTTTACCTCTTTAGTATTGTCTTGCGTGACCAATTTTTTGTCAGATTTAAAAGCGGTAATAACCTCCATGCGCGATTTTTCGGATGCCTCGGGCACAAAAATTTGATCATTGAATACGGCGACTTCGCCGGGTTTTCCTGTGGCGACAATCGGTTCAATGGGGGATGCGGCGCGTTCGGCTTCAGATGATTTTCCGCCGCCCTCTTGGTTTTCATTGGCGCGAAAATCGGCGTCCTTGATTTCGGTATCAGTTTTACTCTGTACCAAGGTGACATCCAGGCCGGGTAATTTCTCTGGTGGTTTTTCCTCATCGGGCTGGGCGAAACTGATGCCGAGTATAATCAAACTATGCAAAACTACGGCAAAAAAGATCGTTAGGCCGAGTCGATCGCTGGCGTGAATTTGTAAGTTAGGTGGAAGCGCGGTTGCTTGAGCGGTAGCCATGGTTTTAAAAATACAGTCTAATGAAATAGTTATATAAAATAGAGAGTTGTGTTAATTTAGTCTGTGCCATCGGTTAAGGCATAGTCAGTAATCTATTGCTCACAAAGCTTGTATAGTAAATGTCTAACACCCTGTTTGCATCGGTTTATCTAGCCTAATCAGAATTTGTTGAGCAATTATCCCAGTGACCAGACCGGCCACCAACGCCGCTGACAGGAGTATTGGCAGAATCTGGAAGAGCCCGACATGCGGAATAAATAACCCATACGCCACCAAAAACTGACCCAGCATATGTGCAATAGCGGCCAGTATACATAATCCTATGGGGCTAATGATAAATGCCCGACTCAATACCTTGCACCAGCTATTCCATTTTACTGCGATAGCCAAAATAATAATACTTGTTACGGCACCACCCAAACTAATAAAGAAGGGCGGGCCTAAAAATGTACCAATGACCAGGCTACCGACCAATACGCGCAGTAGTGATACCCACATGGCGGTCTTCCAGCCGTATAGACACAGCGCGATCATTGTGATCACATTGGCCAGTCCAGGTTTGATGCCTGGCAATGGTGAAGGAATAGCGCTCTCAGCGATATGTATAATTATAGCCAATGCGGCCAATCCGGCGATAATATGGTCTTCCCGGCTACTTATTATTGCTGTGGTGCCTGTCCGGGCTAGGCTTGTCGCAGTACTATCTTTAAGTGAGTTAGGATCGGTCCGTGCTGCTTCTTGACTCATCTTATTATTACCCTAGGATTCCGATAAAATCAACAGCTTAGAAATTAATACTATCATATTGTGGATCCGGGCCGTCGATATTGATGCTGATCTGATTGGGTAGGCAGGCAGCGAACTCCCCTGCATGTGCTAACCAGCCCTGGTGTATACACTGTTTACTGGTACAAGGTGAGTCTAAAAAACGGATCTTACCGTGGCTGATCGATATGACGCTAGTGCCCAATTTTCCCACGATGTTCAAGGTTTGCTCTTGATAGAGGTCGACTCGTTGTAAGAATTTTCCGTTAATTCGGACTTCAGCGTAATCGGCGAGCAAGTTAGGTCGCCAAAAATAAAAAAAACTGCTTGAAACGATCAGCAAGGCCAGAAAAAATACCAGATAATCGCCCCTACTGGGAATGATGTGTAATTTATGGTTCCTATGGTATGCCAAGAGTATCTACACCTATTATAAAGGATCGCTATACGTTATTAACGGCTTCTTTTCGGATTGAAAGTAGAGTCGATCTTTTAGGTTTGGTGTCATCTTAATATTACCTTGGCTATCCATCAGCATGACACCTTTGACGCCCATTTTCTTGGCGATCGCATACCAGTCTTCGGGACCTGCGACAAATAAAGCCGTTGCGGCTGCGTCTGCGCGACCTGCGTCCTGGTCGAATACCGTCACAGATACAGTACCGCGGGCGGGGTAACCTGTGCGTGGGTCGAGAATATGATGATAACGTATACCTTTATACTCGAAAAATCGCTCATAATCCCCAGAAGTGAATATACATTCGTTGTCTTTAACATCGACGGACGCCAAAATACCCTCTCCACGCGGGTTTCTGATGCCGACCCGCCACGGGCGATCGGCGATATGTCCAATGGCACGTAAGTCTCCACCCGCATTGACAATGGCATTTTTTATACCCATTTCTTTAAGCCTGTCGATTGCGAAATCGACTGCGATGCCTTTAGCGAAGCCACCAAAATCGAGGTAAACCGCCTCATTAACGCCACGGATCGAAATACCATCGATGATGACATCCTTCATATTGGGGTGTTTGTCTACAAGTTGGTTAATTTGTTCTACCGAGGGCGGCGGGCCGCTCGGTGCCGTGTCGGAGTCAAACCCCCACAATTGAATCAATTTACCGATGGTTGGATTAAACAATCCGTTGCTAGCGGCGGAAAGTTCCGTGGCTCGTCTTATCAGCGGAAGCGTGGAAGGTGAAATAGAAAAGGGCTTACCGGTGGCGAGTAATGTATTGATGCGTCGAAGTGGACCTTTATTCCAGGGATGCCAGGCGAAATGTAGTAATTCAAAGTCTTGCTCAATCTGTCTGACGGCTAGATGAGCTTGCTCGGGCACTACGTCCCACATTTTGATCTGAACCAGGGTACCGAATGCCAAAAACTGCTCTTCATGGGCAGTTTTTTGTGGTTCGCAGGCGAGCAAGAGAAACGTCGAAATTAAGGCGAGTGCTAGGCGAGCGGCGGGTCTGACGTCAAATAACAGACGGCTGCTAGGACCATTCATATCGAGACATACGGTTTTAAGTGGGTTAATCATGACTATTGTGGGAATTTATTGCCTTAGTCTCGGTTACGCTGATTCAGTCTTTTTTCTATCACATCGATCAAATCGCCTGCAATATCTAATCCGTACTGCCTATCGAGTTCACGAATGCAGGTGGGGCTAGTGACGTTTATCTCGGTTAAAAAGTCGCCAATGACATCTATACCGACGAATAGAAGACCTTTTTCTCGCAGTAAAGGCGCCACGATTTTGCAGATTTTTAAGTCGTTTTTTGACAATGGAACACCCACTCCAGATCCACCTGCGGCGATATTGCCTCGATTTTCTCCTGCGGCTGGAATACGTGCTAACGCGTAGGGTATAGGTCGACCGTCGATAAGCAGGATACGTTTATCGCCATCGGCGATCTCGGGAATAAATCTCTGCGCCATCATGAGTTCACTACCGTTTTGAGTAAGAGTCTCAAGTATTACGTTAGTATTGCTGTCGCCCTCTCGGATGCGGAAAATGGATTGGCCACCCATCGCATCTAGCGGTTTTACAATGATGTCCTGATGTTGTGCTATAAAAGCCTTAACTGAGTTCGGATCTGCAGTCACGACCGTAGGTGGAATACATGCGGCAAACTCTAAGGCGAAGAGTTTTTCATTGGCATCTCGCAATGACTGTGGTTTATTGACGACTAAAACACCCAATTTTTCCGCAAAATCTAGGATTTGCGTGCAGGTAATGTAGTGGGCATCTACCGGAGGGTCCTTACGCATTAATATTACTTGCAGGATATCGAGTGGCTGCACTTCAGGTTCTGCCAAATCAAACCAATGTTTATTGTCATCGTAGACTACGAGAGAGCGCATTACGCCCTTTGGCACGCTATTGTCTAACCATACATCTGTTTGTTGCATGAAAAATAGTTTCCAACCGCGTTTTTGTGCAGCGAGTAACATAGCAAAACTACTGTCTTTTGACGATTTAATGGACCCAATAGGGTCCATAATGATTCCCAGGCTAGGCATGTTCACCTCGTTATAGTTGTTTTTACCGCAGTGCATCAACTTTACATTTAGAGCCTTACCGTTGCGGCTGTAAGCCAGTCAAATCTTAGAACGTAATATAAATCGATATATTAGCAGATTCTAATCGATAGATTTGTTCGATAAGCGAGCATATCGCGGCGATATCGGGGAAATCATTGAGGTAAGTAGGTTAT
>JBGMRO010000258.1:0-5974 GCA_048061555.1 Thiohalomonadales bacterium
GGTATTATTACTGTCCACGGTAATATTAATGTGATGGAGCAAGCCGTCCAACTCGGGACCCGTAATGCGTAATATGGACTGATCCTGCCATTCCTGTTCTAGTGCCATAGAGAAGGAATGCTTTAAAATTTGATAGCTCTGCTGCGTCACGTGATACCTCCAAGATCTAATTGAGTTGTACCGGCATACCCTTAATTATATGCGCAGCGGACGATTCTGTAGTTACCATCGTGGCGCTTGCATTCAGGGCTAGACCCGCTTGCGTTTTCACATTTTTCCCCGCTTTGATAATAATATCGTTGCTGACATCTATATTTAGATCCTGCGCCTTCAATGCGATTTCACCCGCAGGGGCACTCAAGTCGATTGATCCAGAAGTCGTACTGATAACGATTGTTTGCTTGGCAATATCGATACTAAACTGGTGTTCTTGACCGCTATCAGTCATCACTATCTTATCTAGCTCATCATCCAGTACGAGTGAATGGCCATGCTGAGATACCATAGCGATGTTTTTTTCTTTATCGTCCATCGTAAAGTGGTGTCCATCGCTAGTCGAAATACTCACGCGGCCTGATTTATCATCCAGCACTATTTTGTGCCCTGCGCTACTCTCTAGCGTAATTTTTCCGTTAACATCGTCCAACTGAAGCAAGTGCCCCGAGGAAGACTTCAATTCGATCTCGCCTGCGCTTTTTTCGTCTGCATCCTGCATTCTTAGTGAGTGATTATTGGTCGTTTTTAGGCTGATCACCCCACCCAAATCATCCATACACAAGGAGTGTTCATCTCTTGTCTGGATCGTTGTGGTTTGGTTTTTCTCATCCTGAACAATACTATGACCGTAAGCGTTTGACAGCTCGACTCGCGTGGCGCCAAATTTATCATCCATTAGAAGTTGATTCGAACCCTTGCCTTGCCGTAGCGTTTCACATTTAATCCCGCTCACAGACTTGTTTTTAGGTAGGTTCAAGGGCGGCATATTATTTACGTTATATAAACATCCCGTTATCACGGGTCTGTCTGGATTTCCATCAACAAAATTTACAATAACTTCTTGTGATATCCTCGGCACAAAAAATGCCCCCCAGCCATTTCCAGCCCAAGATTGACTCACCCTGAGCCAGCAGGAACTCGATTCATTGTTCTTGCCTCGCCGATCCCAATGGAACTGCACCTTGACCCGACCATAGTCATCGGTAAAGATCTCTTCACCTTCCGGCCCCACCACAGTAGCCGTCTGAATTCCACTCATGGTCGGACGTAGACTGTAGTTAAACTCGGGTCTGACCAAGGTTTCTGACGGTATACAAATAATTTTATTAAAATAAGACCCTTTTTCGCTAAAGGCGTGTTGTCGCTTTACTTGTGGTTGTTTCGCGAAGTGATTAACAGCAATTATCAGATACTCTTGGTTTAATTCGCGCTGCGGATGCTCCTTTAATATGAAACGATAGCCGACTTGCAACCGCCGACTATCGCTCTTACCCGATAGTATTGTGTTGTAGGCTTGCAAAGCTTCTACACGACGCTTCACGAGATCTTTACCCTCTCGAATGCTCTTATAATTACCGGGATAATCAAATTGAGCAAGATCAGCATCTCGCTGCTCATTTTTCTCAGTACTTAGATTTAAAGAGGGGTTTAAAAAATTATAATCAGAAATCACAAGCTTACCCGATTTTACTCGACTCGCGATAGTTAATTGATTTATAGCTTCGCTTTGAATATCAAGGCCATGTGCCGGATTGTAAGTAATCGAATAACTTTTCGATATATCTTGATATGCCGCTAAATTGTCGGCAATGAGTAGCTGATGTGCCGTCGTTTGATGTTCAAAAAAGAAGAACAACCCTTCTTCTGCCATAAGACGGGTGATGAACGCCAGATCCGTTTCTTGGTATTGAACGCAATATTCTTTCTCTTCATAATGGCTTTCTAGCAAAAAAGAAAACTGCAACAAAGGTAGCTTGGCCGCATTTAATACAGCGGAGATAATATCCTTCACAGTCAAATTTTGAAATATACGCGAATCACTCTTATGGGATAGTAATTTGATCAGCGGACACAATTTTACACGAATATAGAGATATCGATCATCCTGCCCCCTACATTCTACTTCCAATACAATTCCATTGACATACCGATCATTCTTATTCAATTCGTCATGCAAAGTCAGCGTCGCCGAGTTACCCAGTAATGCCCCATGGTCAAAATTGACATCATCACAAACCAGATCAATAACATATTCGTACAGACTGGACATTTCCTCTGAACCATTAAAACCTTCCACTTCTAGTCGTGAATCTTGATCTGTCACGTCGAACGAAAAAAATTTAACGTCCCCAACAAGTTTAGCCATTCAATTCACCAGCAAAAAATATGGCAGTGGAGTAATATGAACTCTACACACATGCATACTCCACCACCCAATACTTACAAGCTACCGAAATCACCACAGCCACTCGTGCCGCCAGCGACGTGATCCCAGGATATTTTTCCGTAAGAAAAATACACTTGTTCTAGTTGGCCATATTGCTCCATTGTTGGATCTAATATATTCGGTAAGGTTGGTTTGATTCCTACGCACTTTGCTTGTTCGAGTTTCCAGGTTGCATATAATTCGAAATCGGTGCCGGATGTCCGATAAAAACTGACCAACACTTCAGTTAAATCTTCTCCATCAATTAGCGCATTCGCTAATAGCGGAGATGATTTATCCATCAATTTTGTAATACATATTGGCTCATGCACAGGCTGTCCGGTGGGCTGGCCACTCTGTGGGTCTTTTGGAATCATTAAGCTGTGATTAATTTCGATGATTCGTGATTCGTCTGGATGAGCCGCGGTATACATATTTCCTACACTCAGCATGGTGCCTGCACCTTCGGTAATATTTGCCTGTTTTGCTCCTGTAATTTTCAAATAGGCCGGTTCTGCCATAATTTTCCCCTCATTTTGGTAGTTAGTTAATTGTATTTTCTATATAGTTGACATTATTGTATACCACAACTAGCGCACCCGCAATGCCAAATGTAAATTATTTTGTCAACAATACAATAACCCGAAAACCGATCGAACCAATCAGTTGACATATAGACATACTTGAAAATTCAAACAAAATGGGATATTACATCGAGCAATAGTCATCCTGATACGTCAGTTGGATCGTAGCGAAGGCGACTAAGATGCTGAAGATAAACGCAGTAGTGGCATCGGGCAGTTTATCGCTGCGGAAAATGCGCGCAATAATTGAGCCTCTGTGGGAGAGACCTTGGCATCAGACATAATACATGCCGCACAGGCCTTAAGAAAACGGGGTTTTATCAATGGTTTTAACAAATCTATTTTATCAATCGCGACATTTAGGGCCTTCAAACTGAGTTTATCCTTGGTAAGGATATAGACTTCTTTGTGCCCCAATACTTCCAGCGCCTTATTAAAGGCACCTTCTGCACTTTGATGATCTTTATTTTCCGCATGCGCAAGCAAAGACAAAACCACGACACATTCATTTAAAACTGGAGCGATACGTGAAAACTTAGCAGACCTTGCCACAATAGAATGCTTGTTAAAATCGGCGTCTAGATGATGAAATAAGATTCTTTGTAGCGCCCATTCAAATAGACTCATTTTGTTATCTGCCTTGATGAGCACCTGAAAATTACCTTGGAAGCGCTGATATTGTTGCGGTGATAGCTCTCTCAAGGCTGCGGTAGCGATGTCGATGAGTGGCAATCGATATTCCGCCTTGAGCGGTTTTATTTCCGAGCGTAATTCCTGCGTGACAGTATAAACACCTTTGTCCGCGTGACTTCTAAGGTGTTCCAGTTGGATTTGAACAATTGACTTGTTTTCACTCATAACCAATGCATAGATGAGCGCACGCGCACTAAAGGGTTCACGGGTCGCCGCGATCAGCTTATCCGGTACGTTAAGTAAAATATCATGCGCATACGCCAAGTGCTTGGACGAAGGTTGACCTATCTCGTTGATCGCCTCTAGTGCCGCGGCAGCAATAATCGTCTGTGTAAGCGGATGATGTGACGACGCTGACCCACCGCTGGATTCCTTGGTGCTAGATTCCTCTGCCAATGACTTCGTTTCTTCATGCAGAGTCGAAAATTTACCATCCCATGACGGATCAATATTGAGGATTCTTTTTGCCAATGGCGGGTGGGTCGCGAAGAGATCAGTAAAAAAAGAACTAACACCCGTGGCAAAAAAACTATGACTCAGACTGGGCGCCGTGGGGTTCGCTATTATGGAATCGCTATTTTTGGCCCCGATGACTTTTAGCGCGCCTGCGATGCCATTAGGATTTCGCGTAAATTGTACTGCAGAGGCATCGGCCAAATACTCTCGTTGCCGACTAATGGTGGCCTTTATCATGCTGCCAAAAAAAGACCCCGCAAATCCTACTACCATGAGTCCTAGGCCTAGGCCTAGGCCCATCATCACTCCAGCGCCGTCTCGTCGATGAGAATTCGTCGTCGAACGCAATAAAAAATATCCAACCATACCGATCAATAAAATACCGTGCAAAACACCCATCATTCTGCTATTTAAACGCATGTCACCATTAAGAATGTGACTAAATTCATGTGCAATCACACCTTGCAATTGATTACGGCTCAATTGGGAGATACAACCTGAAGTTACGCCAATGATGGCATCACCCGTAGTATTTCCGGCGGCAAAGGCATTTATGCCCGTTTCTTGCGGTAATAAATACACGACGGGCACGGGTGTGCCGGAAGCAATAGCCATCTCTTCAACGACATTCAGGATCTTTCTTTCGTCGACATCACGAGTATCCCTACAAATCCGTCTGCCGCCCAACATCTCCGCTATTACTTTACCACCCGCTGCCAGCGATCTAATTTTATAGAGACTACCCAGGAAGATTACCAGGCTTACCAAGGCGCTGATTCTCCAAAATATTCCCCAATCGAAAACGCGCATAAAGGCATCGCTATAGACATTTTCCATCGCTACGCTTTGACCTTGTTCGACTCGCGCTATATATTGCCCGGTTACATAGTCGTTGCCAAACAAGCTAGAATAGAAACCCATCATCCCCACGACCAGTAAATTGGTAATTAATATCAGTGATATCACCGCAATCGCAAAAAGAATAAGTAAACGAGTGGTACTACGCCGTGCATTGTCTTGCGCTTGAAAAAAATTCATTTCTCAAAAAGATACCTTGGGTGCGGCTTGAATTTGTGCGCTATCTGCAAATTCCAACAACGAGGCGTCTATGCGGTGCCCAAATTTCACTGCAAAAAAATTTGGCGGAAAAGATTGCTTGTATTCATTGTAATTCATGACAGCATCGTTAAATGCCTGCCGCGCAAAAGCGACCTTGTTTTCGGTACTCGCCAATTGCTCATTTAATTGCATCATATTTTGATTGGCCTTGAGATCTGGGTAGGCCTCCATGACCATGTTAAATTTTCCCATGGCGTTGGCCAAAGCGCCTTCCGCACCCGCCAAATTCGAGATAGCAGCCGTATTGCCCGGATCTTTGGCTGCGCTTGCCAGGCCATGCACAGCTTGGTTTCTAGCGGTGGTGACGGCCTCGAGCGTTTCCCGTTCATGCTTAAGATAGGCCTTAGCCGTCTCAATTAAGTTGGGAATTAAATCGTAGCGACGTTTTAATTGTACTTCTATCTGCGAAAAACCATTTTGATAGCGATTTTTCAACGAGACGAGCGTATTGAATATGCTAATTATGTAGAATATGAGGGCCGCTATAATGACCAATGCCACGATGGTTGGTATTTCCATTTACGTCTCCGATTGTTTGGGTCTAGCATGCTTACGATGCGTTTTCTAATATTTGCAGCTTCGACCGCGAAAACGCAGATAATTCTGAGCAACATCTGCGCCAGTTATAGACTAGTGTCCGTCCATAAACGAGGATATTTTTCCAAGATCAAGGCGCACGAATTTTTTGAAGCACAGCATA
>JBGMRO010000259.1:0-5964 GCA_048061555.1 Thiohalomonadales bacterium
GCTAGCTGTATCAAACCGATGAAGCCTTATACTAGCTCGTTCGAAAACGAGTATCCCCATGCAAAAAAGACCTACGAAGTTGCTAGAGAGAGTATAACTAGGATTTTTGGCGATGCCCGAGTCGGTAAGAGTCTAGATGTGGAAAAGACCCGGCAGACGGTGGGTAATTTAGTCGAGAGTGTCATGCGCCATCCAGACGCCTTGATGTTAATGACGACGATGCAGGACAAGAGCAAACAGGCCGTTGCACATGCCATCAATGTTTGTGCGATGTCGGTGACGTTTGGGCGCTCGTTAGGGTTTGATGAAAGACAGTTGTCTGAGTTAGGCATTGGCGCCTTGCTGCATGATATAGGGCAGATAAAGCTCGACCAGGAATTATTAGAAAATTTCTCGAATTGCTCTGAAACACAGTTAAAGCATTTTCAGGATCACACTAGTTATGGTTCCGCGATATTACATAATACGGAGGGTTTGCCCGCCTCTGCGACATCTATCGCAAGAGATCATCACGAACGTTCCAACGGTACCGGTTACCCGCAAAAATTACTCGGCAATGAAGTGGATTTGTTTACCAAGGTCGTGTCCATTGTCGATATTTATGACAATGTGACTTCAGGTATGCATGGTTTACCGTCTATTCCTTGTACCGAGGCCCTAAAAAATATGTATACCTGGCGTAAAAATCTGTTTGATCCGCTGTTAGTTGAGAAATTTATTCAGTGCCTCGGTATCTATCCTATCGGCAGTGTGGTCGAATTGACGAGCGGAGACATCGGTATTGTCATTTCACTCAATCCCGATTTACGCCTGCTTCCAACGGTGATGTTGGTAAAAAATTCACAAAAGCAAACAATAGAGACGCCCAAGTTGATAAATTTGTCTTTGTTCATGCGGGACGCCTCGGAGCAAAAGAAAAAAATCGAAATCAGGCGGGTTTTGAAGACAGAAGAAAACGATATCGATGTACGCTCATACATCCTGAGGGAGTTGCCACCGCTCTCTTTATAGCCCTAATCAGTTGGGGGAGGGGCTGCCTCTCTTTTGGGGAATCACAGAAGTAGCAAATATAATCTTAACTGAGTAACTACTCACTCCCTACAGAATTTCATGTGGGCACAAAAAACGTGCCCACCCTACCATTTAACTCAACCTTAAGACGGTTTTTGTGCCCACAGGCCAATCTAGATATCAATACCAAAATATTAACGTCATCTCTTGTTCGGTCTTAAAATTAGCTAATATTAAGGGTGGGGTGAGTCGTTACTTTTATTGTGCTCGAGCGATTACTCTAGGACAGTTCTTGTCGTTTGATATCAATGACCTTGTCATCTTGCTCGGTTTGCATTCGTGGCACTGCACCGTAAACTTGTATGGATTTTGTACGGCCACGTAAGGTTTGTCTACCCAAGTCATTAAATTGACTGGCCAAGTCATCTTGTAAAAAATCATATACTGCATCGGATATGACAATCTTGTGATTTAATCGCTTACTGAGGCCGTCTAGCCGGCTAGCGGTATTAACGGCATCTCCGATAAAGGTGTATTCAAATCGATCTGCTGAACCTATTGTGCCTGCAGCGGCCTTGCCCTTGTGAATACCTATACCGATATCGAATTGGGTACCATCCCGCATTTTGATTGATTCCGAATGCATCAGTATATCCAAGGCGGTTTCTACAGATTTTTCAACGTAGTCTGCATTACCTTCGACGCCGTACACCGCCAATATTGCATCGCCCATAAACTTGTTGATAATGCCACCATGTTCCGCGACGATATCCGCGATCTTGGTAAAATAGGCATTCAGAAAGTAAATGACTTCTTCCGGTGGGGTATTCTCAGCATAAGAGGTGAATTTACGTAAGTCACAGAATAATATCGCGATTTCGAATTCTTCCGCGACGATTTCATTCTGGCCTGGCGATTGTAACAATTTTTCCATAATATTCGGGCTAACAATACTCTCTAAGGTTTTTTGTATTTTCTCTTTTTCACGTAGTTTGTCTATCATTTGATTGGTTTGCTGCGCAATAATTCCAAATTCATCGCGCGTCATGACAGGAATATAGTGATCCAGCTTATCGTTTTCAACGTCCTGTAGGATCTCCATTTGTCGTTCAAACAAATACTGCACGTTCAAGGAGTAGGAGAAAATAACTCGGGTGGTCAAGCTAAATATTATTCCGAGTATGAACAGCGCCTCGACAATAAATTCCTGACGGGTATCGGTGCTTACCGACCCCACAGCATTTATGTTGCTCATATAGCTATATGCCGATAAACCTATTGCCATCGCGATGATGAGTACGCTACTGCTCAGGAATATATTGAGCCGGTACGCCATGGAGACGGTTTGCCCATTGAGTTTATGATTGTGATGACTGTGTAAAAAGGTATCTCTAGTTCGAAAAGTCGCGCTGTCGATACTGGCGTAATAACCAATAATTATGCACCAGGTAAATGTCTTTAATAGCAGAAATAGTGTCGCGTTTAGAAGAATGAGCTGCAAGCAGACGATCAATATCGCCGCGAAAATGAACAGACTCAGGTCAAATACGATCTGTTTTTTGGCTTGAAAAATTGATTGTTCGACGGTCACTAATATAGATTCGAGATAAAAACGAAAGATACTAATACCGAGAAATGGTGCGGCGACGACTAAAATCGGTAGTAAACCTGTGGTTGTGGCGAGGTCGCTGGCACTACGCATTGAAAAAATACTAAGCACCACGACGCTTAGTAAATAGTATCCGAATATTTGAAATTTGCTAGTTATGATCATTTTTACAGTCTCTATCTACTTCTTCGCCCCAAACGCAGAAAACATTGAGGATAAATGTCGGTTATTTCGAGGTTTCTCACAAAAATAGTTCTTCCGGGTGATAGGCGCTACGTTATAACGATCCTAAAAATCCCAACGGATGTGATTATTCGATTGTTTTTAATAGAAATAATCTGAAATGAATTAATTAACCCTAATACGGACTTCTACTATGCAAGATTGGCGCTAGGTGGGGTGCAGACACTACAAAATAAAAAAACCCGCTACAGAGAGCGGGTTTTTTGATCAAAAACTTATTTAATTATTGTTTAAAACCGACCCTCGTCTTTGGGTGTATCCGCAAAATGCGTTTGATCCGCCGGTGCTAGTGCGCCACGGAACGGTTGGATGACGCCAAATCCAAATTCATTCAGGCCGCTGCGTAATTGACGCACCAGATTAATGCGTGGAAATGTCGGCGCAAAGTTCTTAACGGTCACAGAACCACCCAGACCGATGCGGGCATCCGATATGACTGTGCCATTGCTCAGGTCTTTGACCACGATCTCGGCTTCATTGATATAACGACCCACCGCCTCGACGACGTCCATGGGGTAGATTGTAAAGACCCTATCGCCAATAGTGACTGATTTTGCTGCGAATTGTAATGGGGTGACCAAGACCATTGGTGCGCCGAAGTCTGTACCCGTCTTGGCCAGGATACGGATCTTGTCACCGATACATTCACGGGTTAGACCCGAGAAACCTTTCTTTTTACACGAGCCCTTGGTTTCTAACTGATTGCGATTAATACGGTTAAAGTCGGCATCAAAATAGTAAGACGCATACATGACATTCTTTCTCGCAGAGAGAGGACCAATTTCGGCACCGGCTGCATCGACCAAGGTCGCATTGGAAACTCTCGAGCGAAGCTTTGTGCCATATTTATCAAAATTGCCTTGATAGGCGTCCAGGTCAAAGTTCAGGCCGCTATAGTTCCAAATCCAGCCACCACCCCAATTTGGGATCGTGGTTTGCTGTGTACTGTTGCCGGATAACTCGACTTCCTGAATCAAGTTTCTGGGCCAGGCCATACCGTGACACTTATTGATTTGGTGTTTCACCCGATCTGGATTGTCCTTATCAAAAATGCATTTTCCAGGGTCGGCGGGATCAGCACCGTGTTCTGCCTCGGGCGTGGCTGGAATAGCGCCTACCGCGATCATTGCGCCGATAGAAAGGCTGTGGTAAATATCGCCCACAGTGATTGGGCCAGGCATAATAGTATTGGTATAACGAAAACCGCGTATTCCGCCTACATCTGCACCCGTTAACGCCCTGAAGGCGTCTACATAGACATCGTGCAGTGTGCCTTCCACTACCGCAGGCATTTTTAGGTTGTCTGGATCATGTTCGTGTGAAAAGCGATTGCGCTCCATGACAATCTCGGTGGACGCCATCTGATAATCAAGCGGAACCGTCAATTTGTAGCCGTTGTACGGATTGATCCATTTATCGGCGTCAAAATCATCATGGTTAAAGGGTTCTTCGACCCTGTCGATCAATTTAGCCGTCTTTTTATCTTCCTTTATGCGTTCGTCGATCGCAAAAGTCTCAGACTTCCATTTCTTGAGCTGACCGTCGACCAGTGTTAACTTCAGTAATGTAACTTGGGCGCCGTCTTCACCTTGCTCCACGAGGATCGTCTTTGCACCCGTGGGCGTGGTCACAGCGACGGGGAGCGTAGTCTTTTCATGGGTGTCGGAAGATAATACGACTTCGGGAAAGGCGATACCTTCTGGCATAATAGTGCGCTCGGCGTTCCAAACATTTTCGGGAATGCCCGCTTCGGACATCAATACCACCATGTCTACACCTTCACCTTTCCAAGGTTTACCGGTTGCAGAATTTAGATACGGAGAGTCGCTACCTTCGGGTAAGCGTAGAATGTGGGTAAACTTGACAATTTCTGGTACTGTGCGATAGCCCACGGTGCTTCCCCATTGTGGTATCTCCTTACCGCTGCCGTCTTTGACACTAGTTTCAGCAGCTGCGTCACGATTGGGGTGATCAGTCGGCCACTGAATGGTCTTATTCTGCGGGAATTTGACCGTACCCATGCAGTTGGTGAAACTAATGCCCTTAGTGACGTTACTACTGACGACCTGCGGTCCACGATTCGTCGTGCAGCCGATAAAACCGATGCGTACACCGTTGACAGTCTTGACAAGATAAGGGTCGGTCAGAAGTTCACCGGCTGTTTTAGCCTGCACGCCTGGGCCAACGTCTTGTCCGTTATAATAGGCGTTTGCGGAAATACTAGCCCAGCGACGGTTTTCACCATTTTGATCTGTCTTGAAGGCACTATCCGGTGACAGCCCCGCATATATTTTACCGCTAGGATCGAAGGGAGGGATTGCCATTTTTGCAAGGTCAGCGTCGGCAATGGCAGAAATATCTCCATCTGATCCCCAAAGCTGCTGATAACGATAAATACCGTAGGCGTATTCCCAGTTTCCCGGGGCGAATACGTCGGGTCCTAGGGAGTCCCAGACGTCTACTAAGGCCTTACCCTGTGTATAAGTCGCGATGGCACTACCGGAAGTGGTATCACCGGTGTGTCCCCAAACTAACTTATCACCATAGCGTTTGCGCATTTTTTTGACGATAGTGGCGACACGTGCAAGGCCTCCTTCTAACAGACCATTAGCATCGGCGCGGTCATTGCTGTGTGATTGTAAATCGCCGTGTAAATCACCCGTGTGCATAATATAAATTTTCTGTTTTTTACTATCGCTTGCCAATATAGTGGTGCTGAATAGGAACAGCCCGATAGAAACCAGGCCGATGCAAATCTGGCTACCCTTAAAAAGCTTGTGTCGGTGTTCTTGTTGTTTCATATTTTTGTGCTCCTGAAAATTTAGTATTATTGAGTCGATATAAGGTTGTTTGAAATCTACGGATCAAATATAAAATCTACCGCTATTGCTTATCGCGGGACTTATACGTTTGTATTTGTGTACGTAACTGCGGCTTAAAATCTGCAAGTTTTTTCAACTTAAATACTAAGACCTCAAGCACTTTTGCTAGGTACTATAGTCAATTAGTATGTATCATAGATGTCGCGTAGGCGACAATTTAGTTGCGGTAGCGGTGTTGGGTACGGACTGGAATAATGCAGGCGTTAGTGTTTATTAGGT
>JBGMRO010000260.1:0-5958 GCA_048061555.1 Thiohalomonadales bacterium
GTTGCGCCGACTACGGCGCCATTACGATCATTGACTTGTATTGATACTACACCTTGTCCACCGCGGCCATGAATCGGATACTGTTCTATATCGGTTCGTTTACCGAAACCATTTTCCGTAGCAGTCAAGACATTGCCTTCATCGGCGATAATCAGTCCATTAACACTGTGTTTATCCGATACTTTTATGCCGCGTACACCTGCGGCGTTACGTCCCATCGCGCGGACATTGCTTTCGTGGAAACGGATGACTTTGCCGGCCGTAGTAAACAACATAATATCACGTTCGCCACTGGTAATATCTACCCCAATGAGCTTATCGCCGTCACGTAAATCGATCGCGATAATACCGCTGGATCGAGGACGAGAAAAATCACTTAACGAGGTTTTTTTAACAGTACCGTTGGCAGTGGCAAAGAAGACAAATTGATTTTCTGCATATTCTTTGATCGGTAAGACTGCATTAATGCGTTCCCCTTGCGCCAAAGGTAATAAATTAATAATCGGTTTGCCGCGAGAAGCCCGACTTGCTTGCGGTAATTCATAGACTTTTTTCCAATAAACTTTGCCTAAACTGGAGAAACATAATATCGTATCGTGGGTATTGGCGATAAATAACTTGTCGACAAAATCTTCATCTTTCATCGAAGTGGCAGATTTGCCACGACCACCTCGGCGTTGTGCACGATAATCCGATAACGGTTGCGACTTGGCATAACCTTCATGGGATAACGTTACAACCACTTCTTCCTGATTTATTAAATCCTCAATATTCAGATCGATCGATGACACCATGATCTCGGTACGGCGTGCGTCGCCATACTTTTCCTTGATCTCCACTAATTCTTCTCTAATGACTTCCATCAATCGCGCTTTGTTGGCTAGTATCAATTGCAACTCGGCAATGGTATCGAGCAAGGCCCTGTATTCGTCGATAATCTTGCCTTGCTCTAGTCCGGTGAGGCGATGCAGACGTAAGTCTAAGATAGCTTGCGCTTGCGCCTCTGACAATCGATAGCCATCGTCCAACAAACCAAATTCACGACCTAATTCCTCCGGACGAGAGGCCTCTGCACCGGCACGTTTTAGCATATCAACGACCACACCGGGCTCCCACATCTTGGCAAGCAGTCCGAGCTTCGCCTCGGCAGGATTCGCGGCGGCCTTGATCAAGGCAATGATAGGATCAATGTTTGCGAGTGCTACCGCTAGACCTTCCAGTAAATGGGCACGTTCACGAGCCTTACGTAATTCGAATAAAGTGCGCCGTGTCACCACTTCTTTGCGGTGATCTATAAACGCGCATAAAATCTGCCTTATATTAAGAAGACGAGGTTGTCCATCGACTAAGGCCACCATATTGATACCAAATACCGATTGCATCTGGGTCAATTTGTAGAGATTATTGAGCAGTACTTCGGCAACTTCTCCACGACGCAACTCAATCACCATACGCATGCCATCTTTGTCGGATTCATCGCGTAGCTCACTAATACCTTCTATCTTTTTATCTTTAACCAATTCCGCAATTTTTTCGATCAAGCGAGCTTTATTGACTTGGTAGGGTAATTCATTGACAACAATGCGTTGTCTGCCGTTAGAAATCTCTTCGAACTCTGTCTTGGCACGTACATAAATTCGACCACGCCCGGTATGATAGGCCTCGTAGATGCCTTTTGAGCCATTGATGATCGCGGCGGTAGGAAAATCTGGACCTGGAATATATTCCATCAAGGCCTTTATATCGAGCTGATCGTTATCAACGAGTGCGACGCAGGCATTAATCACTTCGGTAAGGTTATGCGGGGGTATATTAGTGGCCATGCCAACCGCGATACCCGATGAACCATTAATCAGCAAGGTCGGAATTCTCGCCGGAAAAACGACCGGCTCGGTCTCCGATTCGTCATAGTTAGGATTAAAATCGACTGTCTCTTTTTCGATATCGGCCAGCAATTCATGGGCAATACGCGACATACGCACCTCGGTATATCGCATGGCGGCGGCGGCGTCTCCATCGACCGAACCAAAATTGCCTTGCCCATCCACTAACATATAACGCATAGAAAAGCGTTGTGCCATACGCACTATGGTGTCATAAACTGCGGTATCGCCATGCGGATGATATTTACCGATGACATCACCGACTACGCGGGCCGATTTTTTATAGGGTTTGTTCCAGTCGTTACCTAACTCACGCATCGCATATAATACGCGCCGGTGAACTGGTTTTAGACCATCCCGTACATCTGGCAGGGCTCTACCTACAATAACGCTCATCGCGTACGCTAGGTAGGAATTTTTCATTTCCTCTTCGATATCTACCGGGAGGACTTCCTTCGCAAATGTTTCCATTTTTTATTATTTACCACGCATAGTTTAGTAATTACCGTGAATAATTTATGAGTTACTGCAACTCTAGAGATGTTCTCAATTGATAGCTTACAATGATAACAGCCCTTTTTTAATGCGGCGAATAATAACACACTTTCACCTACCACAATAAAAAAAACCCTTTAGGAAGGCTTTCACGAACGCTGAGTATAAATTGATTACAAATTAGCCAGCCTTTTCCATCATGGCTTTAAGTTTTTCTTGATTGGGAGACATGATAACGCCTCTCTCCGTGACGATTACGTCGATCAATTCTGCGGGTGTAACATCGAATGCCGGATTAATGACATCAGCCGCGGCGACACTTTGCTCCACACTGTTAATTTGACTAAGCTCATCACCACTGCGATGCTCTATCTCGATTTGTGCACCACTACCGGTCGCAAGATCCACGGTCGTGGTGGGTGCAACCACCATGAATTTAATGCCGTGAAAATGGGCAGCTATAGCCAACCCATAGGTGCCAATTTTATTGGCCACATCTCCATTTGCGGCGATACGATCGGAACCTACAATGACCCAACGAATATCACCACGCTGCATTATCGTGGCCGCTGCTGAATCCACCATGAGTGTGACAGGAATTTGCTCCTTCACTAATTCCCATGCCGTCAGTCGCGCGCCCTGTAACCAAGGTCGAGTCTCATCGGCATAGACCCGAGTGATCTTCCCCTTTGCATAGGCGCACCTTACAACACCTAGGGCTGTGCCATATCCCCCAGTGGCCAGCGCCCCGGCGTTACAATGAGTAATTATCGCCCCAGGTTGCTGAATCAGTTCAGCGCCCAACTGTCCCATGCGATAATTAGCGGCTAGATCTTGATCGTGGATGGCTCGGGCCCGCGCCAATAATGAACTAGTCGGATCTCCAACCAGGAGACCAAATCCCCGCCGCATCTCTGTTATCGCCCACTGGAGATTTACCGCGGTAGGACGGGCACTAGCCAATATTTGTAAATCGGCCTCGATGGCCGAACGCCAATCCACGGCCAATTCACGATAATGGCGTTGGGCGGCCAATACGATGGCGTAGGCCGCAGTAATTCCTATCGCTGGCGCACCTCGTACCACCATATCTCGTATGGCCTTTGCCACAGCGGCTACATCACTGAACTCAAGCACGACTTCTTTACCGGGTAGCTGACGCTGGTCCAATAAATGGAGCTTGCCATCAAGCCACTTAATCGGTCTAATGCTATCCATCGTTATATGCATGCCTAATCCTTACTTTTCTGAGTTCTTGCTGCTGGGTGGTTTCCACTATTTTTTATTGTAAACCGCGACTTTGGAATTATGTACATTTCCGCCTGCGATTAACAACAAAAAATAGACTAAACAAGGTATACTTGAGGGCAACATTTAACAATCTGTATTTAACAACCTGTCGACCCTTCTATGGAAATTATAGATAGCCTAATAAATGCAAAATGGGTAATACCCGTCGAACCGAAGGGTAAATGGTACGATAATTATTCCCTTGCGATTCACAATGGAAAAATTATTGAGTTATTACCTAGTGCAAAAGCCACCCAAAAATACCAAGCGCATGCGAGCGTAGATTTAAACCAACACGCCATTTTGCCTGGCCTGGTCAATAGTCACACCCACGCCGCGATGGCGCTGTTTCGAGGCATGGCCGACGACCTACCCTTAATGGACTGGCTCGAAAACCATATATGGCCGGCAGAAGCTCGGTGGGTAACGCCGGATTTTGTGGAATCCGGGACCAAACTGACCATCGCAGAGATGCTCAAGAGCGGTACTACCTGTTGTAATGATATGTATTTCTACCCGGATGTGGCCGCGTCAGTGGCAGCCGACATCGGCATGCGCATTACGGTCGGATTGATTGTACTCGGCTTTCCCACGGCTTGGGCAAGTTCATTGGAAGAATACTTTCACAAGGGTCTGGAAGTCCACGACAAGTATCGTGGCAATCCACTCATCCAAACCGCATTTGCACCACACGCACCCTATACGGTCCCCGATGAAGGATTACTCAAAGTCGCCACCCTAGCGCAAGAGTTGGATATTTCAATTCACATGCACATACACGAAACCGCCAAAGAAATATTAGACTCAAAACAAAATTGCGGTAAATCGCCCATCCGTCGTCTGCAAGAGCTAGGGCTATTGAGCCCACAATTGATGGCAGTACACATGACCTCATTAGATGAGGAAGATTGCGATTTAATCAAAGATTCTGGCACACACGTGATACATTGTCCGCAATCTAATCTGAAACTAGCCAGTGGCTTGTGTCCCGTGCATAAGCTCTCGCAACTCGGTATAAATATCGCACTAGGGACAGACGGCGCCGCCAGTAATAATGACCAGGACATGCTGGCTGAAATGCAAACCGCTGCCCTGCTAGGCAAACTTGTCGCCGCAGACGCCAGCGCTATGCCAGCCGCCGACATCTTACAAATGGCAACATTAAATGGCGCTAGGGCGCTAGGCTTACAAGACTCCATTGGCTCTCTAACCGCCGGCAAAGCTGCAGATATTATTGCCATAGACTTATCGGCCATTGCCACTCAACCGGTTTACAACCCGATTTCGCAAGTGGTCTATGCAGCGAGCAGAGATCAGGTCACTGATGTCTGGGTTGCGGGATCTAGACTCGTCAATAATCGACAACTGACCACACTAGACGAACAGGCCGTAATCGAAAAGGCCAACGCTTGGTGTAGTGCCATACAAGCAGGTGAATTGGAACAAGAATCTAACCTGCGTAACGATTAGGTATACTCGACATGAGCAATAACTCTGCCACAACGAAAAAAGTAAATGTAGACGAATCTGAAGTCGCTAAATTCGAGGCCCTGGCGGCCAGATGGTGGGACAAAAACAGTGAATTCAAACCTCTACACGAAATCAACCCGCTACGTTTGCAATATATCGATGAGCATGCCAGTCTAGCCCAAAAAAATGTGCTGGACGTCGGCTGTGGCGGTGGTATCCTGGCGGAGAGCATGGCGATCAAGGGCGCACAGGTAAGCGGGATTGACCTTGGCAAGGCACTCGTTAAAGTGGCTCAATTACATGCCTTAGAAACTGGCATCGAAGTACATTATGAGCAGGTCAGTGCAGAGCAATTCGCACAACAACACCCAAAAAAATTCGATATCGTAACCTGTATGGAAATGCTGGAGCATGTACCCGACCCGGCATCCATTATTTCGGCCTGTTACGCCTTGGTAAAACCGGGTGGCTCGGTGTTTTTTTCTACGCTGAATCGGAATCCAAAATCATATTTGTTGGCTATTATCGGCGCAGAATATCTACTAAACTTACTACCGAAAGGTACCCACGATTATAAAAAATTCATCCGTCCCGCCGAGTTGGCTCGTTGGGTTAGACAAACAAATCTTACCATGAAAGAATTAACAGGTTTGACCTACAATCCATTTAATAAGCAGTATCGTTTATGCAGCGACCTGAATGTGAACTATATCGCCTATACTGTCCGTGAAGAAAGTTAAGTCAAAATGCGCACTTAACGCGGTAGTATACCCATCACGAATAGGTTTCCCTGCAAATTGCACGTCCTATTTCCTCCGTG
>JBGMRO010000261.1:0-5940 GCA_048061555.1 Thiohalomonadales bacterium
TCTCGCCATTTGGGTAACATCTTTAAAACCAATGAGTTAGTCAGAGATTTAGTTGTTGCAAAAAATGCAACAACTGCGACAGACGGGAAAACCTATCAAGTAGAATTCTTCAATCTAGATGTCATGATCGGAGTAGGCTATCGGGTTAATTCTCATCAGGGAACTCAATTCCGTATCTGGGCTAATCGAGTATTAAACGAGTATTTACTGCAGGGCTATGCGTTAAATGAGTAGCGCCTCCAGCAGCATCGAGATGAACTTAAAAAGCTAGAACAAACCCTGACGTTGTTCCAACAAAATATAATAGACCAAGCCAACCTGCCAGAAGCCAAAGGCTTGGTGAGAGTAATCGCCGCTCCTAAAATTCTGTTTCACGTGCCAGAGGGGGGCAACCGTCAGCACCGATGCATCAAAGGCTTTTATCTGCGCAATGGTGCCAACTCACAAAAGATGCGTACTAACGATATAGCAAAATTTATTTTTGGTTTATATCATTTTCGAGTGTCTGCAAGGTGTGCATCATAACTTCAAAGTCCGGTATATCACCAAAAATCATATCTTGCATATGTTTATAGTCTTGCTGAACGGAATTCAGCACCTGTGTTGGCGGGACTAATTTCAACGACCCCGGTACTGCCAGCTCATACTTCGCCCAGCCTCTAGGGTAAAAACGTTGTTTGAATGCGACTACATTTTCCAACAAAGCCAAATCATTAAGCGCTTTTTGTTTGACAGACGAGTTCGCCATTTTCGCCAAATCATAATAGTGACGAGAGTAACGGCTTGGCTGCGGGTTATCTTTCGGCCGATGTGCCTCATGGTGCAAAATCGTTGCTTTTTCCCAAAAAGTCCGTTCTGCTGTAATGACCCGCACCGCGTATTCGCGAGTATCGAATACATTTGGAAAAGCCTCGGCGGCATAACAGCTAATTGTTTTTTCTTCAAACGGAAGCCATGATGCCAATGGTCCGATTTCCAGCCGAACCTGCGGCCGAAGATAATCATCCTTGAATGCAGCGGGGTAGCGTATATTCATGACATAGGGATCTTGTTTATCGATGTCACAGTCGCAGAGATCACCAACAGCCTCGATCATCAAGCTTAAAAGATCACTGGCGATATAGGCTTGAGCTTTATCGTTGATCTGCTGATTAAGTGTACTCTGTTTGGTTTTGGAACGTGTGGCCATGGGGTCATCTGCGGTGACAGCACGCCAATCCAGAATCAGGTCAATATCTTCCGAGAATCGCTCTATTAAGCCATAAACCTTGGATAGACTGGTGCCACCTTTAAACATCAACTCCCGAGCCAGATGTTTGTTTTGGTACAGGTGGCCTAAAATCCAGCTTACCCAAAAATCCTTTTCCACAATCGCAGGAGTCATGCCGCGACTGGCTGCGGTTTCCTGAAATAGCTCGGCGCGTTGTTGTTCACTGCGTCGTGCTAGTTTGTCCATTATCTGACTTCCTCGCAGATCTGTTTAATAGCCTTATGTATCCAGGCGGTAACGGTACGCGTGTCTCTTATAATGCGTTCGCAATCCTTGTTATCCAATTGCGTAGACAATACCTCAATAATCTTTTTATCCATGTGTTCCTTACCGAGCGCCTTGAGGGCCTGCACTAGCAAACCACTCATACGAAACTTAAAACGAGTGTCTTTCAGCGCGGTCTTTCTAAATTGTAAGGTCTGCCGAGCAATTTCATATTCGCGCTTGGGACCGTCGGAAAGATAAACCCATTTTCCCGGTACCTGGGTTGAAAGCCCGAGCAGATTCAAGGCCGCATCACCCGACGGTAGAATGTGCCAATTAAACTTGCGCGCCAGGGCGTGGGCGACCTGGTCCATATCCGGGCTAAGGGTCTGCTCAAGTAGCTCACTATAGGCCGGGTAGTCATATATTCCGCGGCAAACCCGGCGGATTTTGTCGGTCTTTTCCAGGCTGGACAGCGCCTTGTGGATATTTGGCTCCGCAAATTCGGCCATAAAATCGATTTTGCTGAAGGCCCAACCCCTACCGTGTCCATAAATCCTTGATTTAATTTTATTATCAATGGCTTGCATTATTATTTGTTTACTATTATTTCAGTAAAAATAGATACTTTTACTGAAAATAGCACAGCCGTGGTGAGAATGCCAAGTTCGATGTGGATTATGTTCTTCTCGTAGGTTGGAGGGAGAACGAACCCCGACCTACATGATTGACGCTTTCAATCAATCCATTTTTCATTTACGCACCGATATAGTGTAAAGTCCCGAATAGAACCACTGCAAACCACACTAAACCGTATTTTAGTTCAAATCTCATTTAACAATTATTTTAGCTATTTTCTTGATGGAATAGTGACCAATCCCAGGGACAATACAGGGACAATAACAAAGGTATTCAGCACAATCAGCCGGTATCAAACGTTATCAAAACCACCTATTTTTTCAACCACTTGAAGAAAAAACCCATATAAAACAACACTATAAATATGGTCTTTAAAACCGTTGAGGGTTTATCCCCTCCCAGGGTTCGAATCCCTGCTTCTCCGCCATATTTTAACTAAAAATCAATAACTTACGCGAGTTCCGCTAAGTTCCTAAAACAAAAATACTCTTAAATCTCCACCAGGGACAATACCTGGACAGTGAGATATACTTTCCTTTCACACCCGTAGGGAAGAAGAGTGGCCACAAGCACCAAATCCGAAAGTAATCTCTGGCAAGCCAAAATCAGATGGCTGGGATTCCTCGAGGCCAACAAGTCATCCAATACCTGAGAATTCGAAATTAAGGATATTTAAAGAGAATAGCGCCGAGAAGAAAAGAGAGAAGAGCAATGGGCCAAGTTATACCGTTAAGCAATCGTAGTGAGTCCCATTTTTTGGGTACACGTTTTTCTGCGTGCGATTTACGTCAGGAACTAGAGGATGCTTTGATCGAGCATGAGCAGGTGACACTGGACTTTGATTCAACTTTTGTTACTCAATCTTTTATCGATGAATTACTTGGTGTTTTGATATTGAAACATAGTCCTGAGTTCCTGAATAAAATTGTATTCAAAAACTGCTCCCCTGATGCCAAAGCAATTCTTCAATTGGTGGTAAGCACAAGAAGTAATGACTATCGAAAAAAGTATCATCATTGATCTAAAAATAAACATCACTAAATACAAAGCCCGGTAAACCGGGCTTTGTGTTTTTTGGCAGCGAATATTATTTCGCCAAAAATGATTTCCCCAATATTTACGACATACTACCCGCTCTGCGGGTGGTTGTTGATTACAATCGGGTTGGCTGGTTACAGGTTGGGCTGTGTGCATCCTCTGCCTGTCGTTACAACAATATCGAGAGTAACCGGACTAAAGCTGAAAAAATTACAGAGTTCCTATACTATCCCTTGGGGTCATTATCAAAACATGAAAAAATTGACTCTGCGAGGTAACATTGCCCAACCATTACCCCAATTTAAATCCAGAAAAAGCACTCATATGGCGCATGATGCACCGGGATAATGTGTCATGGGTTTTGGATAATGGGCTACATTGTGTTAAATCGACCGTTATTGACCCCAATTATATCCCGATTGGCAATAAAGACCTTATTGATCGAAGGCAGGGTCGTGTCGTACAAATCTCACCCGGAGGCTGGCTCGGAGACTATGTGTCTTTCTATTTCACACCATTCTCACCCATGATGTATAACAGTTATACAGGAAGAGGTGGGGTTACGCGCCGAGATAATGAAGATATAGTGATACTGGTTTCCTCCATACATAAACTAAATGAAATTGGAAGACCTTTTGTATACACCGATCGTCATGCTTATACCTCTTTAGCGATGTTTTTTTAATGACTTACCTAATCTAGGCAAGATAGATTGGGCGCTGCTACAGGTCAGGAATTTTCGACGTAATCCCGATGATCCCGAACAAATCGAGCGCTATCAAGCAGAAGCTTTGGTATATCAGCACTTACCAATAGAGGGCTTGCTTGGTATAGTTTGCTATACCGATGAGCTAAAATTACATTTAGAGCAACAAGCTCAACAACGAAACCTGAATCTTGCTATCCACAAAATGAAGGCTTGGTATTTTTAATGATCCATTACACACAAGGTAATCTTCTTGATGCAGACGCAGACGCAATCGTAAACACCGTCAATACTGTGGGTGTTATGGGTAAAGGTATTGCGTTGATGTTCAAAGAGCAGTTTCCAAAAAACATGCAAGAATATGCTAAGGCCTGTAAAGCTAAAGAAGTGCATACCGGTAAAATGTTCATCACCGAAACGGGAGAGTTAATAGGGCCGCGCTGGATAGTTAACTTCCCGACCAAACAGCATTGGCGTTCTCCTTCAAAAATGGAATGGATTACCACTGGCCTGGCAGACTTGAAGCTTTTTATTGAGGAAAAAAATATTAAATCTATCGCGATTCCACCCTTGGGAGCCGGTAATGGGAAATTAGACTGGATTGATGTAAGACCCCAGATCGAAAAGGCCTTAGCGGACCTTCATGATGTGGATATATTTGTTTATGAACCGACATCAACATATCAGAATGTGACTAAGCGAACTGGGGTTAATAAACTGACACCTGCACGCGCTATGATAGCCGAAATGGTACGCCGCTACTGGGTGCTCGGCATGGAATGTAGCTTATTAGAAATTCAGAAACTTGCCTGGTTTTTGGAGCGTTCAATTCAGCTGCAAGCGCCAGATAATCCTTTAGATCTACGCTTTCAAGTGAACATTTATGGTCCCTATGCCGATCGCTTACGTCACCTTTTAGAACATTTAGATGGCAGTTATTTACATTGCGAAAAACGAATTAGCGATGCTGAACCATTGGATGTTATTTGGTTTGAAGACAAACAAAATGAACATCTGCAGGCCTATCTAAAAAGCGAAGTAATGCACCCCTATTTAACTGCCTTAGAAAGTACCTGTGAGTTAATAGATGGATTTGAGTCACCCTATGGTGTCGAGTTGCTTTCTACGATTGATTGGCTTGTGGTGCGTGAAGGTATTGCACCGAATGTAAAAGATCTCAAAAAGGGGTTGTTAAATTGGGATGCAGGCAAAGCCAGTGCAGAGCGTAAAACAAGGTTGTTCGATGAGCGAGCTATTAAAATAGCGCTGGAGCGTTTACAGCAATCTAGACTCGTTGCTTAGAGCCGAAAAACTAAATTTATTATGGCCCTTGGTATTTTCGAAACACCGAGGGTTTTTTGGTATTATCATTAAGAGAAAACGGGTCTGCATGCTGCGAGGTTTGTGGGGCACCGATACCTTAACAACTTATCGGTAATCTAGCTTAAGTTATTAAGGTATCGGCGGTCTTCCCCTAGATTATTTTGTTAATGCCTTTTTGTCGATTAGGTCGCTGCGGGTGTCAATATGGAAATTGGCACCGCAAATAATTTTTCGCCGAATGGCAAGATATTTTCACCATCGTAAAATACCACACCCGTCGAAAATTGCTTGTTACAGGCGTCTTTTAATTTGTTTAGACCTTTAAAGTCATCTTGGGTCATTGTCGCGGCGGCTTTTATTTCAATACCGGCCAGCTGGCGACCTTGCTCGATAATGATATCTACCTCTACTTTGTCTTTATTGCGGAAGTGGTAAAACTTTACATCTTCATTATGCCAGTCCGCATATTTGCGCAATTCTTGATAGATATAGGTTTCTAGGAGCTGGCCTAATAAGGCTTTATCTTGCCACAAGCTTTTGCTGTTTACGCCTAATAAAGAACAAGCTAAGCCGGTATCCGCCAAATGCATTTTTGGTGTTTTAATCAGGCGGCTTAATCGGTTGCTATGCCAAGGCTGTAGTTGCTCGATGAAAAAGATTTGTTCGAGCAGCGCCAAATATTCTCGAATGGTCGGCCGGCTGATTGAGAACGGCGAAGCCAAGTCGGCAGAGTTGAATAAGCGGGCGGTTTGGCTAGCGG
>JBGMRO010000262.1:0-5928 GCA_048061555.1 Thiohalomonadales bacterium
GTACTAGGTAATTGAGAAAAAATTGGTAATATTATGGGAATTGAACTCTTTATTTTTTATGTGTTTGCGATCGTGCTTGTTGGTGCCGCCTTGGCAGTGATTACCGTCCGCAACCCTGTCTTTGCGGCACTTTTCTTGGTATTGGCCTTTTTTAACTGTGCAGGTATTTGGTTGTTGCTGGAGGCGGAGTTTTTGGCACTGACCTTAGTTTTAGTCTATGTCGGCGCAGTGATGGTGCTCTTTTTGTTTGTGGTGATGATGTTGGATATCAATGTCGAATCACTAAAGACTGACCTGTCTAAGTATATTCCCGTAGGAATGCTTGTGGGTTTGATTTTGTTAGTACAACTATCAATGGTAGTGGGCGTGAAGCAATTTGGACTGGATAAGACTGTCCCAGCGCACGGCGTTGATTACAATAACACCCGGGAAATCGGTTTAGTTCTCTATACAGACTACCTTTACCCATTCGAAATTGCGGCTGTCATTTTGCTTGTGGCCATCATCGCAGCCATTACACTGACTATGCGAAAACGGAAGCAAAAGAGGTTTATGACGCCAGATGAACAGGTCCTCGTGAAGAAGGCTGACCGCGTACGGCTCGTGAATATACCGGCGGTAAAAAAGAAATAGAAATAGTCGCTAGCCTCACTTCTATGCAAACAACGAACGGGATATGAATTGAAATGCTGACACTGTCACATTGTTTAGTACTTGCAGCAATACTTTTTTGTATTGGTGTGATTGGTATATTTTTGAATCGAAAAAATATTATCGTAATCTTAATGGCCATCGAATTGATGTTGTTGGCAGTTAATATCAATTTTGTAGCATTTTCGCACTTTAACGCCGACATCGCAGGACAAGTGTTCGTATTTTTTATTCTTACGGTAGCTGCTGCGGAAGCCGCAATTGGCTTAGCGATATTAGTCGTGTATTTTCGCAACCGAAATACCATTAATGTAGAAGAAATGGATTCATTAAAGGGTTAGATTGACGTCAACTATGGAAAATATATATCTCATCTTGGTTTTGGCGCCTTTGTTTGGCGCGGTCATCGCTGGTTTTTTTGGCAAGCAAATCGGTACAGCAGGCTCTCATGTTGTTACCAATGTCTGTGTGGCGATTTCCTTCTTTCTCTCGATACTGGTCTTTAAAAATATCGTATTAGATGGGGGCGCGGTATATAACGCGACTGTTTATACCTGGGCGGTGAGTGACAATATACGCTTTGAGATCGGATTTTTGGTCGATTCACTAACGGCAATCATGTTACTCGTGGTCACGTTTGTTTCTTTTATGGTGCATATTTATACTATCGGCTATATGAAGGGTGATCCCGGTTACCAACGGTTTTTTAGCTATATATCACTCTTTACCTTTTCGATGCTGATGTTGGTCATGGCCAACAATTTCTTACAATTGTTTTTTGGCTGGGAAGCTGTAGGGCTGGTGTCTTATTTACTCATCGGATTTTGGTACAAGAAAGAGACCGCGATTTACGCGAACTTAAAGGCCTTTTTAGTCAATCGAGTTGGAGATTTTGGTTTTCTACTGGGTATTGCCGCAGTATTGATGTACTTCAATACTCTAGACTATGCGGAAGTCTTTGCCGCCGCCCCAGCGATGTCGGGTATCACTATTGAGATCATTCCCGGTACCGCCTGGTCGTTATTGACTGTTATTTGTATCCTCCTGTTTATTGGTGCCATGGGTAAATCCGCCCAAGTGCCATTACATGTATGGTTACCGGATTCAATGGAAGGTCCGACACCCATATCTGCACTCATACATGCCGCAACGATGGTCACCGCCGGTATATTTATGGTTGCACGTATGTCTCCCTTATTTGAGTTATCAGAAACTGCACTCAGTTTTGTACTCGTCATTGGCGCCATTACCGCGCTATTCATGGGTTTCCTTGGCATTGTTCAAAATGATATCAAGCGTGTAGTGGCCTATTCGACTTTGTCTCAGTTAGGCTATATGACGGTCGCCTTGGGTGCCTCGGCCTATGCCGCCGGTATTTTTCACCTCATGACACATGCCGCGTTTAAGGCCTTGTTATTTCTTGGTGCAGGCTCCGCAATCATTGCGATGCACCATGAGCAGGATATTCGAAAAATGGGCGGGCTTAAAAAATATATGCCCATCACGTATTGGTGTATGTTAATCGGTTCGTTGGCCCTGATCGGATTTCCAGGGTTCTCAGGATTTTTCTCCAAAGACGCTATTATTGAAGCGGTAAAAGCATCCACCATACCCGGGGCTACATTTGCTTACTATAGTGTGTTGTTGGGGGTATTTGTAACCGCCTTATATACTTTTCGCATGTTCTTTCTGGTATTCCATACAAACGAACGTATGGATGAAAAGACGCGAGCCCATCTACATGAATCACCGAAGGTCGTTACTATACCGCTAATACTTTTGGCCATACCATCGGTATTTGTGGGCTACTTAGCCATTGAGCCAATGTTGTTTGGCGACTTTTTCAATGGGGCGATATACGTTGCGCCTGAGCATGATGTTTTGGCACATATGGGTAGTGAATACACCGGTATTCTGGGGTTTCTGGCCCACGGTATCTTAGCGACACCATTCATACTCGCCATAGGCGGTCTGTTTTGCGCTTGGTATCTGTATGTGAAACAGCCTGACATACCGGGGAAAATTCAGTCAATGTTTTCTGGAGTTTACAATATTTTAGATAAAAAATATGGCTTCGACACCTTTTATGATATTTTCTTTGCTGGAGGGACACGCGGCCTAGGACGTCAGCTATCGAATATCGGTGATGCAAAACTTATCGATGGCATTATGGTTAATGGTACGGCTAGGGCGGTCGGCTGGGTTTCAAGTAAAATACGATATATGCAAACTGGTTTTTTGTACCAATATGCGTTCGTTATGATATTGGGTCTGGTTGGGTTGATTTTTATATTTGTACGATAGTGTCCTTTGCATACAACACACGAAGAATTTTTTACATACAACACTACGAAGATTTTGAGGGATATATAATAAATGTTAGCTGATTTTCCATTCTTACTCAGCTTGGTAATTTGGACGCCGATTTTGGGTGGCTTGCTAGTACTGTTTTTCAGTAGAGATGATCAAGCGACCACTGCTCGATGGCTATCTCTTATCATAGCGATCGCTACTTTTCTGCTTACAATTCCACTGTATACCGGCTTTGAGTTGTCGACACATCAGATGCAGTTTGCCGAGTTAAAGGCTTGGATACCGACATTTAATGTCAATTACCATCTGGGTATCGACGGTATTTCAATGCCATTGATATTGTTAACATCCTTTACAACGGTATTGGTGGTTATCGCTGGCTGGGAGATTATTCAGAAAAAGACTGCCCAGTATATGTCGGCATTTTTGATCATGAACGGATTGATGATCGGCGTCTTTTGTGCGCTAGATGCCATCTTGTTTTATGTGTTCTGGGAAGCCATGTTGGTTCCCATGTTTCTCATCATCGGTATATGGGGTGGGCAGAATCGCGTATACGCTACAATCAAATTTTTTCTATATACCTTTTTTGGCTCGGTGTTCATGTTGGTGGCATTGATCTATATGTTTTCCAAGGGTAGCAGCTTTGAAATTCTCGATTTACATGCCTTACCGCTTTCCTTGACTGAGCAAATTTATATTTTTCTGGCCTTCTTAATCGCCTTTGCAGTCAAAGTTCCGATGTGGCCAGTACACACCTGGCTACCGGATGCCCATGTGGAGGCGCCGACTGGGGGGTCAGTGATATTGGCGGCCATCATGTTGAAGATGGGAACCTACGGTTTTGTACGCTTCAGTTTACCCATAACTCCTGATGCATCCCGAGAGCTAGATTGGTTGATGATTACTCTGTCGTTGATCGCCATTGTCTATATCGCTTTTGTGGCATTGGTGCAAAAGGATATGAAAAAACTGATTGCCTATTCCTCGATAGCGCATATGGGTTTTGTAACCTTGGGTTTCTTTGTGATATTCGCCATTAGTGAAAACACCGGCTCTATTCAGGGTGCAGCGTTGGGCATTGAAGGTGGTTTGGTGCAAATGATTTCGCATGGTTTTATATCTGGCGCGATGTTTTTGTCCGTCGGGGTATTGTACGACCGTATGCATAGCCGCCAAATCGCAGACTACGGTGGTGTCGCAAATACGATGCCGGTATTTGCAGCGTTTATGGTATTTTTTGCTATGGCGAACGCAGGCCTACCCGGAACTTCAGGCTTTGTGGGCGAGTTCATGGTTATACTGAGCGCCTTTAAAGCAAATTTCTGGTTTGCATTTTTGGCTGCGACGACGTTGATATTTGGTGCCGCCTATACCTTATGGATGATTAAGCGGGTCGTGTATGGCGATATCGCCAATGACAATGTCAGGGCGCTCACCGATCTTAATAATCGAGAATTTTTTGTCATGGGAATTTTGGCTATTGCCGTGTTGGTACTCGGAGTTTGGCCTGCGCCGCTACTCGATGTTATGCACGCCACCGTTAATCACCTAGTTGAACAAGCCTTATCACCTAAATTGTGAGTGTAGAATGAATGTAGAAATGCCAAATTTTGCCTTAGCACTGCCAGAAATCTTTGTGCTTTCTATGGCCTGTATACTATTAATTTTAGATCTATTTATCAGCGACAAATATCGTGTAATAACCTATTTATTGTCATTGGCTACCCTAGTTGTCGCGGCTTTGCTGACCATCGGTCTCAATAGTACTGAGGCGATTACTACCTTCAACGGAACATTTGTTGCCGACCGAATGGGTGATGTATTAAAGATTTTTGTCTATTTGATTATTTCTGTGGTATTTATTTATTCTCGTGGTTACTTGGTTGACCGAAATCTCTTTAAGGGCGAATTTTATACACTAGGTTTGTTCGGTACCTTAGGCATGATGGTGCTGATATCGGCCCATAATTTCATAACCCTTTACCTGGGCCTAGAATTGTTGTCATTGTCTTTGTATGCCTTGGTCGCCATGCAACGGGATTCGGCACAGGCCGCTGAAGCCGCCATGAAATATTTTGTCTTGGGCGCACTTGCTTCAGGTATGCTGCTATATGGCATGTCCTTGTTATATGGCGTTACGGGCACACTGGATATTGCTGAATTTAGCAAAATTGTCGCAAACGAATCCTATAAAGAAAGTACGATTTTAATGCTGGGTTTGGTGTTTGTCGTTGTCGGTATGGCGTTTAAACTAGGGGCGGTTCCATTCCATATGTGGGTCCCTGATGTTTACCAAGGCGCTCCAACCGCAGTGACAATATATTTAGGAACTGCGCCAAAGATCGCAGCCTTTGCGATGGTGATGCGCCTACTCGTCGAAGGACTCGGTGAATTTCAAGATCAGTGGCAAGATATGTTAATAATTTTGGCCATCTTGTCGATGGGCATTGGTAATGTCATCGCCATTGCGCAGGCGAATATCAAACGAATGCTGGCGTATTCTACCATCTCTCACGTCGGATTTATTTTGTTGGGCATCTTATCTGCTAACCCAGATGGATATTCTGCGGCAATGTATTACACCATTGTCTATTCGATAATGAGTTTGGGTGGTTTTGGCGTGGTCTTGTTACTGAGTCGAGCAGGCTTTGAAGCGGATAATTTGAATGACTATAAGGGACTCAATGAGCGTAGCCCGTGGTTTGCCTTTATCATGTTGATTTTGATGCTTTCCATGGCAGGTGTGCCGCCCACAGTGGGTTTTTATGCTAAATTGGCCGTACTGCAATCCGTGGTGAATGTGGGTTACGTATGGATCGCGATAGTAGCGGTCATTTTTGCGGTGATCGGCGCATTCTACTATTTGCGTATCATCAAGCTCATGTATTTTGACGCCCCAGAAGACACTACACCCATCGCATCTTATGCGGACATGCGGATTATACTCAGCGCCAATGGCCT
>JBGMRO010000263.1:0-5907 GCA_048061555.1 Thiohalomonadales bacterium
AATAAGCAAACGCATTAATGCAAAAACAAAAATACTATAAATAAATGGTGCAATAAAATTCCCTTGTATAGGTGCCCAGGGAAAATGGTTATTAATGAATTTCACTTTGAGTATATTTGTCATTCCTTGTTCAAAATTTTCAGGCAATATCTCATTGAACTCTGTAGCAATAGATGTCAGTAAATCATTTACTTCAACAAACTCATCGGCAGATTGCGCTGTTCCAGAAAAAATCTCTTTTATGCGATTAATTTTCGGGTTTTCATCTAACTCAATCAATTCATCAATATTCGGAATGAATTTATAAATAAAGCTCCAAAAGCGTCCCATTTCTTCATCATCAATTGTTAACTGCTCATATTTAAACGCCAACTCGGTATTTCGTAACCCCTTTCTATTATAACCGCATATTATTTCAAGCTTTTCATCTGATAATTTACCCGCTTGGGATAACGTGGCAATATCACATAAGCACTTACCGATATGGTACATACGAATATTTAAACTATAATCTGTTGCAGCTAATGTTTCGTTTATGACTTTTTCAATCGGAGCATATATTTCTTCAGGCACCCCCGGTAACTTTATTGTACTTTGTTCGTTTGCTGCACCTTCATTTTTAATTTTTTCTCCACCTTCGAAAATAAGGCGAGTCGCTTCCGGACACGACACCTGCAGCGATAATACATTTACCTGCGAAGTCGAATAATCAATCCGTGGATACATTTTGCAAGTATCCGGTAAATAGTCTTCACCAAGTTCACCATGTATGAAACAAAGATCTTTTTCCAAATGAACGCACTGCGAATTTTCATCCTTATTTAGAAGCCAGGCTTCTTTCTTTTCATCGAAATAAACCGAATTAACCAGTTTATCCCTTTGTTCGACATCCGCCATGTTTTTCCATTTGTCTAATGTAATTGATTCATCTACTTCAATTATCCATGACGATTTACAACAAGACAATTTACATAACGATCCTGTACATTGAAAAGAATCATATGCGGATATTTTTATATTTTTATTGTTAACCATATACAAGTTCACCGTTATTTTTTGTAACCATAAATTTAATGAAATAAAACATATTCAACTTATCACTGCTGTCCCGTTAATTTAAAATCGCCGTCATTCCCGAATGCTTCTATCGGGAATCCAGCGCTTTTACAGTACCTTGGGTCGTTGGATCTCCGATAGAAGCATTCGGAGATGACGGAGAGGTAATTTTCAACGTTCATGTTTCATAAACAAGTCATCTGTGTAAAGCTTGTTATATCAAGCCTACCGTTAATGTTTTAACAAGTTAACGGGGCAGCGGTGATTCAATTTATATACCCAACAAAATAGATAACTACAATATATCGTATTAACTTGCCAACAGATATGAAAATAATACTCGGCAACCAATGGATGCGTAACCAGCCTGCCGCAACACACAATGGGTCGCCAACAATCGGCAACCAGGATAACAATAAAACCGGGCTACCGTATTTTTGTATTCGCGCTACGGCTTTTTGCTGCGAGACTTTAGAGAGTTTCTCTGCAGAATAACGTATTGAGATTAATCGACCAATGCCCCATGAGGTCATGGCACCTAAAGTGTTGCCTATCGTAGCTATGCTGATTAAAAGAAACAGAGAATGTTCTGCTTCGGAAACAAGATAGACCAATACTGCTTCGGAACCACCCGGAAAGAGGGTTGACGAAATAAAAGCGCTAAAAAAAAGAAACCACAGTGACGACATATTAACTATAAAGCAAACAATTCCTGCAAACCGGCACAAAGTTCTTTTTGTGCTTCTTCATTGATTACACCAACTTTTTTAATTAACCGAGATTTATCAATCGCCCTAATTTGATCAAGCAATATTAACCCATTCTTACCTTTAAAATCACAACGAATACGACAGGGAAACTCAAAACCTTTTGTTGTCATGGGTGCCATAAGAACTGTGGAAAGTGTTGACATTTCATTGGGTGAGATAACAACACAAGGACGTGTTTTATTGATTTCGCGGCCTTTGGTCGGGTTCAAATCAACAAGCCAAACATCAAACCGCTTTGTCGAGCTCATTACCACTCCAGTTCATCATCTGAATCCAGTGGCAGTTCAAGCCATTCTTTATCGGGTTCTTCACACCCTGATGCCGCAATAGTTTGTTGAATAGATTCAGCCCAGCCTTCCCGGCGTATTTTTTCTGGCGCAATCAAAAGACCGTTTTGAAGTAATTGTAGCTTAAGCTCTCTTCCTTCAAGATGAGCTTGCTCAATTAATGCCTTTGGTATTCTAATTCCCTGAGAATTTCCGATTTTAACTAAATGTGCCATCTATATTCCCCCCTTAAATCACACCCTTTAATGTAATTATAATGTAATTACTTTAAGATTCAAGATAAACCAACTAAAAAAGGAGCCAGAGAGACATATAAAATATTAACGTGATTTATACACATCACTTCGATGTGCAACTTTCACAACTATAATAACCAATTCGGTGTCTTTAATTTCATAGATAATACGATATAAGCCTTGCCGTATTCGATAGAGCTCCTGACCTGAAAGTTTAATAGCCCCCTCCATTCTGGGATTATTGCAAAGAGATTCAATGCAGCCAAGAATACGTTTCACATCCTTATTGGGAATTTTCCTAAGATCTTTTGTAACAGAATTTTTAAATCTCAGGCTATATTTTGCCATGAGATTTTAAATCTTCCAGTAATGCTTCATAACTTATCGTCGGTTCTTCAACCCTTTGGTTGAAAGCATTCAGATCCTCCTGATCTTCACGCAACGCAACACGTACCGCTTCATTAACCACTTCAGAAACGGACTGATGTGTTGTTGCCGCTTTAATTCTCAAAGCCTGATGAATATCAGCTTCAAAATATATTGTTGACCTCTTTGATGGTTCGCTCATATCAAACACCTCCATGCCTCTAAGAATAGCGATATAACGTTATAACGTCAAGACACTGCTAAAAACAACCTAAGCTCTGTTGGCTCCGCTACGCTTGAGCCAACCTACATCTAACAGGCACTAAAAGAAGAAACCAAAGACTCATACTTGAATTCTTAGCAAATTTCTAAAAAAGAAGCCGCATAACTGTCCAGATGAAAAAATTCCTCATATTGCTCCAGAAAATCTGTGGTGAAGGAGCTATGTCCTATTGCGCGTTCTACGCGGTGAATAATATCAATCACTTCATCGTCCGTGATTGTTCCAGATTCGCTTCTCATCCAAAGCAATGTATTAACCAGAATAAAAGGGAAAATATTAATGAGAAATGCCGCAACTTGATTATCCGCATAAGGAAATCGAGGAAAACCATTATTAACAAATCGAACTTCCAGATACCGCTGTAATAAAGGACGATATTTTATGCCATATTGCTGGCTGAATTTCATTCTGGTTTTAGATAATGCATTGAAAACCTTGCTACAGTGCATTTGATGATCAATCTCCGCTTCAGGTTGCCAACTAAACAACAACTCAAAAGTGGCTGAACCCTTCATTTTTTGTTTAAAGTCTTTCTCCAATTTTGGCCAAGCATTATAAAATAGCACTTGCCATAAGCTACCCGTATGCTGAGCACTGGCAGACAGTTTCTTTTTTCTTATATTATTTGAAACATTATCAATGTTGCTTTTTTAAGCCAATTGAAGAGGTTTTGCAATGGTTTCGCCTGAATCTGCTGGTTCTGACGGCTCTGACAACTCTGAATGGACGAATTCAAACATCGTGGTATTACTTTCTTGCAATAATAAATTAATCACCTGGGGGCAGGAAAGTCGCGCCGAAACGACTTCACGGTCATCTTTTGCTAAGCTAAAACGAGGGTATTCTCGGCAAGCTACTGATAAAAACTCATGGCCATGATCCCGATGGATCTGACATTCCGCATTTTCCGCTAGATGCACACAATTTCCATTCGATCTTTTCTTTAAAATGGCTTTTCTATTATTATCGTTTGCCGGCGCTTCAACACTCTCTTGTAATGCTGAATTCTGCACTTCTGTCAGCTTGTTCCATTTTTTCAGGGTCGTCTCATCAACTTCAATATCCCAATCATGACAACAATTGTTCGGGCAGTCCCCAGCCAAACATTGAAATTCATCAAGTAATTTTAATCCAAATTTTTCCATCGTTTTAAACGCCTAAATCCTTACTTGCAAAAATCAATATCATAGCAAAATGATCTATTTCTATCGCACAAATAAAAAACGGGAGCCGAAGCTCCCGTTTCTATGATAGCTAAATAAAAAACTATTTAGAAATCTACGCGCATACCGAGTGAAATTACGTCGATATCTTCATTTACATCAGTATCATTCGCACGATAACCAATCCAAGTACTGGTTTTCTTGCTGAACTTGTGTTTCAGAGCAATACGTAAGAAGTCCCCATCAGCACTAGCACCACCACCAATTGGAGAAACATCTGTGTTACCGATTGCAAGATCAATCATGTTTTTACCGAATTTGAATTGGTAATCAACATA
The DNA here is from genome assembly GCA_048061555.1 of Thiohalomonadales bacterium. Classification (GTDB taxonomy): domain Bacteria; phylum Pseudomonadota; class Gammaproteobacteria; order SZUA-152; family SZUA-152; genus JBGMRO01. The sequence goes on from JBGMRO010000263.1 coordinate 4,500, forward strand.
GTAGGTATCAATATCAAAACCATTTGCTTCATCCGTAGCTTGTTCGTACTGAGCGCTGATTTTATGGGCAGCACCGATTTTGACTTGACCACCAAATTTAATTGAGTCATAACCATTTCCAGGTGCAGCGTCGCCGCCATCATCATCAACCATCGCAACGAACATTTCCCATTTCTTTGACTTGTATTTCAAAGCAGCCGTTATAGCATTACTTCCTCCAGAACCATTAGACGGACCGCCTGTGTCCAAGTCATAGGTTATCCAGAAATGGATGTTACCGAATTTGTTTATGTAAGCAACTGAATCGTCAACGAAACCATTGTGACCTGCTGCGCTTTTGATTGCGCCATTACCTACTTTACCCGACATACCTGCGTTACCACGCGCTTCTAATATAGAAGCAACGAATGGATCATATTTTACACCACCAGTATATTTATAGGCTGTTTTCAGACGACCGGCTTGGAATTGACCCCAGCCACCTTTTAAACCAATCATCATTTCACGTTTTTGCAATGAAATGTTACCAGTTTTACTTTTAGTGTCCGCATCACCGTCTGAAGTATCGACTTTGAATTCAAATTTAGCGATTGCTTTTAAGCCATTGCCTAAATCTTCAGTTGATTTGAAACCGAGACGACCACGTGCGTTATCTTCTATAGACTCGTTACCAATACTAGCGCCATCATTACCACCCCAAGTGCCGTATTCAATCTGGCCTTGACCGTATACTTTCATTTCAGCTTGAGCAGCCATTGGCGCTGCGAAAGCTGAGGCTACTGCTAATGCAATAATTTTCTTGTTCATTATGAACTCCTTCCTTATTTGTTTTAAAAAAATATATATATTTTTATTTCAGAGTTTAGTTAGGTAAAACTCATGGCCTATTTATACCCTTGTGGTGTCTCATACGCAACATTTATTTTCAAAAAAACAACATATTTTAAAAACGTTGTTTTTTAACCACAACCGCTGTACAAAGCTTATCCAATAAGGGTATATCAGCATTCCATTAATCACTGGATTGCCTATTCGCACACAAAATTAGAGGGGTTGTGGTTGATATGAGACAGCTTAACAATCGCTGTTATTGCGAGCGTTTACCGAATGCTCCAGCTACTAATTACCCGTTCGTGCTGAGCTTGTCGAAGCATGAACATCACGTCATACCCCCTTCATCCTTCGACAGGCTCAGGACGAACGGGAGTGTTGAACCATCATCCTTCAACAAGGCTCTCCTGAGCATAGTCGAAGGGCTTACTTCGTCAGGCCTGTCCTGAGCCAAGTCGAAGGGCTCAGCACCCGCGGACGACGAATGAATTAACAGTTCCTTTATCAAGAAAATGAAGTGATTTACCATGGATTCCGGCTAAGAACATGCCGGAATGACGAACTGAGGGCAAAAAAA